>JAIVIG010000380.1 GCA_020200675.1 Actinomycetota bacterium | reverse complement strand
TTCATTGCTTCCATCTGCCCGGCGGCCATCGTCAGGGTCTCTTCGTCTTCTGCCTCATCCCCGGCGGATGAGCGGCGGATTATCACCGAGGCCACCAGGAACGACACAGCGGTCGCGACGAGGACATCTGCGATCACACCTATAAAGTTGCCGCGTGGCGTGAGCGCCAGGATGGCGAAGATACTGCCCGGCGAGGGGGTCGAGACGAGACCCACCTGGAAGATCGAGGCGGTAAAGAGGCCACTTGCTCCGCCGGCGATGGCCGCGAGGACCAACAGCGGCTTCATCAAGACGTAGGGGAAATATATCTCGTGGATACCGCCGAGGAACTGGATGATCGCGGCTCCCGGAGCGGAGCGCTTCGAGATACCGCTTCCGAACACGGTGAACGCCAGCAGGATCCCGAACCCCGGTCCGGGGTTCGTCTCGACCAGGAAGAGGATCGACTTCCCGGCCTCGGTCGCCTGCTCGATGGCGAGCGGAGCGAGGATACCGTGGTTGATGGCGTTGTTCAGGAATAGTATCTTCGCCGGTTCGACGAAGATGCTCACGAGGGGCAGGAGGCCGAGGTTTATGATGAAGTCCACGCCGCTCCCGAGGGCGTTGCTCAGGGCGGTTACGACGGGACTGGCGCCGAGCAAACCGAGGATGGCGAGCAAGCCGCCTATGATACCGGCCGAGAAGTTGTTTACCAGCATCTCGAAGCCCTGGCGGACTCTGCCTTCGATGAGGCGGTCGAACCTCTCGATCGCGAACCCGCCGAGTGGTCCCATAATGAGCGCGCCGAGGAACATCGGGATGTCGGTCCCGACTATCACGCCCATGGTGGCTACCGCCCCGACGACTCCCCCACGCACGTCGTAGACCAGCCGGCCGCCGGTGTAGCCGATCAAGAGCGGCAACAGGTAAGTGATCATGGGGGCCACCAGTGCCGCCAGCGTGGCGTTCGGGAGCCACCCATCGGGGATGAACAGCGCCGTGATCAAACCCCACGCGATGAATGCCCCAATGTTCGGCATCACCATCCCGCTCAAGTAGCTGCCGAACCTCTGCACCTTCGCTCTGAGGCTCACGCCTCCAGAATCGGCTCCACTACCCGCGGCACTCGCTTGGGCCATCATCCTTCCTCTCTATTCGTCTTTGGTCGCGATTTAACCCACCTTTCATAACCATCTTAAGCTCGTCGACCTGCTTGTGCAATAAGTACTTAGCGTTATCCCGGCATGAGCATTGTTGACAAAAAGGGATTAGCCCACGACCTTCAAGAGAGGAAGCGCATACGGAACGACCCTCGTCGGTCTCGAGCCTCACGAGGTTGTTGACCTGCTACCAGAAAGATCTCATAGCGGGTTGCGGAAGGTCAATCCTTCCGCAACCCTAGCAGTCAGCTATAAGCGGTCAGCTTTTTGTTCTTGCTGATTGCTGACGGCTGATGGCTGATGGCTCGTCGTGCGTAAGGCTCAAGCCTTATGCACGACGCTCTCAGAGTCGGGTACTACGACAACGGCCAAGTTCGACGGAAATCGGGGGCGCGTCGGTCTCGGCAAGATGGCACAATGACGGCGGTGAAAAGGTCAGGAGGTTCGTCGTTATGCCTGCGTTGCCGTGGAAGTCCTTCGCCGCTCGCGAGGGTGACAGAGAGTACCCCGCGTTGTTGTCCTACTTGCCGCTCAACAAGTGGCGCGCGATACCGAAATTCATGCGGTACACCTTCGAGATCCGGCGTCAGCTGGCCGATTCGGAAGGCCTGATCGGGTACTCCCTGGACGCGAACGTACCGAGCCGGGAGTTCTGGACCTTGTCCGTGTGGGAAGACGAGGAATCCTTGCAGAGGTTCGTTCAACAGATGCCCCACAGCAGGGTGATGACGGACCTGCTCCCGGACATGGGCCAGACGGGGTTCTTCCCGTTCAAGGTGGATGGGTCCTCGATACCGCCGGACTGGGAAGACACCAAGCGACGCATGCGAGAACGATAGACGTAACTCTCGTCCCGGATTTTCGCGACTCTCCAACGGATCGGGCACCCGTGTCGAGGGAATAGTTATCATCTGAATCTATTGGCCTCAGGCTGGTGGGTCAGTGGACTGTTGCGGGCTGTGTTGTGCCATCAAATCCTTGAAGGCCTCGCTGTCGTTGAGGCGAGGAAACGGCTCGTCGGGTACGCGGACTTCGAGGAAATCACACAGCGGCTGCCAGCCTTGCCTGACCTCGTAGACCAGCAGCCGGTGGCTGGATACGTAGCTGCGCACGTCCTCGATGTGACGCTTGAAGTCGGCGATGGCGGTGTGCTCATCCTGAAGGTCGGCCATCATCCGGGACCAGTCTTCCACTTTTCCGAAGGACCCATCACCGGCGCCTGGGATCGGCGGTTGGCCGCCAGGGCCCGCAGCCGCCAGGAAGGTCTCGCGCATACTGGCGTACCACTCCTGCGGGTCGCGGACGGTAAGAATCACCTTGGCCTCCGGGTAGGCGTCGACCAGCTCCCGCCAGAAGGCCGTGCCGGGAAAATCCACGGTGGAGCGGTATCCCGCGAACACCTCCGCCCACTGGGGGTTACTGCGGAAAGCCGCCTCCCATCGGGCTTGGTGCTCGGGGTGGCGCATAAACTCGACCGCATGGTAGCAGGGGCCGAAGCCGAGCCGCTCCAGCGCGGTCTTCAGCGACAGCGTGCCGGTGCGCCCGTATCCGACGCCGATGCTCTCGAGCACGGTAGTCCTCCGTTCGGTCGGTGATGCTCCGCGGGCTGGGCGGTTGCACCGCCCAGGTTTCGCGCGGAACAATTCGTTACTGAACTTCGCAGGATAGCAAATGGTTCAGAGACAAGACTACGGTTTGGAGGCACAGAGCTCCACCATGTCCGCGCCGGGCTTCTCCGTGAGGTGTATATAGAGCGAGTCCGTACCCGGGTGGTAGCTGAGCCTCATCCGCTCCTCCTTTGCTTCCGCGTAAAGTTTCTGTCCGACATGGCGTTGTGCACGTTCTACACTACATTAACACTGCATTGATGCTACACTGTGCATCCGCAGCGAACGTGGACGCGAGCATCGGTCGGGAGGCAGAGGTTATGAAGGTCGTCTTCGTGCATGGCGCCTTGGTCTTCGATGGGGCGTGGTGGTGGAGCCGCATGGTGGAGCCGCTCGCCGCCCTCGGTTTGGGCAGCCGGGCCGTGGAGTTGCCGAGCTGCGCCGCCTATCCGGAGACCTCTGGAGAGTCCGTGGGGGACATGTACGCGGACGCCGACGCGGTGCGCGCCGTGCTCGACGAGGAGGACGAACCCGTAGTGCTTGTGGGCCACTCCTACGGCGGCATGGTCATCACGGACGCCGCCTCGGGCCACGAGAACGCGAAGCACCTCGTCTACGTCACCTCTGTGTTGCCCGAGCGCGGCGAATCGTTGGCGAGTCTTGGCGGATCGAGGGAGCCGGGACCGTGGATGGACCCGCGCCCGGAGGACGGCACGATGGGGATCAAGGCCGAGCTCGCGCCCGGGGCCTTCATGCAAGACTGCGACGAGGAGGCGGTAGCGGGGGCGCTCAAACGGCTCACGCGGCAGTCTTTGGTGGTCTTCGGGCAGGCCCCTCGCGGCGTGGCGTGGCGGGAGAAGCCCTCGACCTACGTGGTCTGCGCCGAGGACCGCGCGACCTCGCCCGGGGCGCAGCGCGAGTACGCGAAAAGGGCGGGATCGGTGGTGGAGCTGCCGACCGGGCACCACCCGATGCTCTCGTGGCCCGAACTTTTGGCCCGGGTGCTCGCGGAGGCAGCTGCCACGCCCGATGCCTGAGACGCGGCGCCCCCGAGGCTAGCCTCGACGACGGGCGTCGCTGTGGGGAGGTCATAAAAGAGCCGTCCACGACCGCCGAGTTCGGGGTCACGAGTCTGAACTACACACCGTAGGTTCGAGAAGAAGGAACAGACTATCCGGCCTTCACCGATTTGAGGGCTGTATGTCGGGAGCGTGAGCTACATTTGTAGATGGTAGAAGGGCAGACACTTCCGCTGAGTAGTGCCGGGCCTCCCAAGAGTAGAAGACACGCTTCGGTCACAAGAAGGCCGGGGTTGGCCTGCGTTATACTGCCTTTTTCACGAGATCGGATAGAGGGGAGTAGGCCGATGAGATGGTTCGCTCTCGTAGCGGTGTCGGTGGCAACGGTATTCATGGGTGCAGCGTGCGGAGGCGAATCCGCGCCCGAAGAAGCCTCCGAAGAGTCTGTCGCAGTCGAAGAGACTGCCGAAAAGAAAGAGCAAGGCTCCAGCGAGGTCGCCTCCGCGGATTGCCAGCTCGATAAGGCCGAGGCAGACTTGGGACAAGCCGGCGCGGAGGAGCTGATGAGAGATTGGTACACACAGGAGGTGGAGCCCGGCCTGGAGCAGAAGGACTTCTCTTCCGCCCTGACCGAGGCGAAGGACCTGCCAACGTTCCTCGCCGAGCGGGGGTACACCTGCTGACCCGAACGCCGACGACCAGGCATCCCTAACAAAATCCCTCGATCGGGTATGCTGATGGCCGTCACGAACTCTGTCGCCTCTGCTCCGTGCGGAGGCACAAGCAGTTTATCGAAGCCGGTAACGACTCTTTGCCGCCGCGATACCCGTGGCCATCACGCTAGGCTCTCCCACCCTGTACCCCGGGACGAGCGTCCTCGACGACGAAGGAGGCGACGGTGCGCACCGGGGAGCGACGCTTGCTGACCGAGCGGGCTACGCGCAGTTCCGAGCGCCAGAGACCCGGGGTGAGGTCGCAGCGCACGTAGCCGCCGTTGCGGGCGTCGAAGTACTTGATGTGGGGGTTCTTGTCCAGGATCTCCTCGTATGCCTCCGCGTCGGAGGCGTCGCAGCCGGAGCTGATCGAGGTGCCCACGAATTCGGTGGCGACGGTCTCGGAGGATGGGTCCCGGAAGTCAGCCTTGAGGTCGGTAACCCAGCTCGAGTGCATGTCGCCGCTGAGGACGATCGGGTTGGACGGTCGGCGTTCCGAGAGGTAACCCAGGAGGCGCTTGCGCTGGGCGACGTAACCAACCCAGGCCTCCAGGTTGAAGGCCTTGCCCGAGTCGGGTTCCTGGTTTAACTGGGCCATCATCATCTGCTGGGCGATGACGTTCCAGCGGGCTCTGGACGAGTCGAGCTTGCGCAAGAGCCAGCGCTCCTGGTCCGGGCCGGTCATGGTGGTTTTTTCGTCGCGGGCGGCGGCGTCGCGCGGTGCGGCATCGTAGCTGCCAGGGAAGGTGCGATACGTACGGGTGTCGAGCACGCTGAACTCCGCGAGGTCTCCGTAGGGAATCCGGCGGTAGAGCCTCCGGTTCGGACTGCGCGGGCTGGAGAAGCTCCTCAGGGGCATGTGCTCGTAGTAGGCCTGGAAGACGGCGCGCGAAGCTCTGCGGGCGGCCTTCCTCCGGTCATTCTCCCAGAGGTCGGCGTAGTTGTTCCACCCCTCGTGGTCGTCCCAGGTGACTACCCACGGATGAGCCGCGTGGGCGGCCTGCAGGTCCGGGTCGGTCTTGTAGAGCGCGTGCCGGTTGCGGTAGTCGGTTAGAGTCTTGAGCTCTCCCTCCCCGTCGTGCTGGCGCACCCCGCCGCTCATCGGCGCCCACTCGTAGATGTAGTCGCCGAGGTGGAAGACGAGGTCCAACTCTTCTTCGGCCATCGCCCGGTAGGCCGGGTAGTAACCAGCCTCCCAGTTCTGGCAGGAGGCGAACGCGAACGCCATGGCATCCACCCGGGAGCCGAGGGCCGGCGCGGTCTTGGTACGACCCGTGGGGCTGATCTCGCCCCTCGCCTTGAAGCGGTACCAGTAGTACCGGCCCGGCTGCAAACCTTCGACCTCGACGTGCACCGAGTGGGCGAACTCCGGCTTCGCGATGGCCTTCCCGGTTTGGACGACGTCTGTGAAGTTCTCGTCGGAGGCGATCTCCCAGCGCACCTTTACGTTCCGCTGCGGCATTCCCCCACCGTTCAGAGGGTCCGGCGCCAGCCGCGTCCACAAGACGACGCTGCCGGGCAACGGGTCCCCCGAGGCGACCCCGAGGCTGAAAGGATAGTCCAGAGACGCGGCCGATGCCCTGCGCCTCGATGACCCGGCCGCACCCAGCAGGAGCGCCGCGACGCCCAGGCCACTCATGCCCAGAAATTCCTGGCGGCTCATGTTCCGGTCCCGGTTGCCCGTAGCACTATTGACGACACCCAGGGCGGCGAACGCGGGGAGTGCTTTCTCGCCTCGGACGATGGTCTCGCCGCGGGTAGCCTGGCGAACGGCGGCTTCCAGCCGCTCTTCACCGGACGTCCTCGCGCTCTCGCCAGGGACCCTTTGAGATAAGATGTCCCGGTCCGTAGTCTGTGTCAGAGCGTAGGCTCCACCCACCCCGAGCAGCAAGACGAACGTGGCTGCCAACGCGAAGACCAGGCTTCTGAGTCTCACCACGAACAAACCTCCTCTACGGCTGACTACCAGGCACGCCAGGCGCCACATAGATCGTAGATCCCGAACCTTAGAGGAAGCTTAAAGAGGGTTGGTTTTCCTCTGTGAGCATCTCTTTCTCCGGGAGCCTCTCGCAGAGTGGAAGAAGAACGGTGAAGCCAGTAGACAACAAAAGGGCGCCCTGCCGGAGGCGCCCTGCAACAAAGCTACTACCTACTACTATTCGCTAATAGTAGTAGTCGGACCCGGACCAGACCGGCTCGGTGGTCCTCCACGCGCCTCTGTGCCAGACGGATCCCTGGGCCTCGGTGCCGTACCAGCCAGATCCGCACCACCTGTTGTACGGGTAACCCAGCGGCGCGTACACGCTGAGCGCGTAGGTGCTACCAGAGTTGTATAACCAGCCGCTCCTGCGGCACACGAACCAGTCCCGGGAGCGCTCGTCCCACTTGTAGACGAACACCCTCCCCGAGAGGTAGCCCGCGGGTTTCGTGATCGCCGCCGTGCAGGGACCGTAGTAGTTTCCGAGGGACCTAGTCACCGACTCGCCGTAGAGCACGCCGCTGTACGACGACTGGTAGGTAGAGGACCGCTCGCCGATGCAGAACGACGACTCTGACGTGAAGTAGGCCTCCCTGGAGACGGCGTGGGCGTCCCCGCCGGAGCCCAACGCAAAAACCACACCGACCAGGAGCGTCAGGACCAGCCTTACGCACCACGTCCTCGTCCGGCGGAACAATCCTCCAGCCCCGGGCGCAAAAGCAGAAAAGTTCACGCGACCTCCCGTTCTTCCGACAGGGTAGCAACCTTCCCCGTGCAACAAGAACATACCTCGTGTTCGGGGAGGGCACAAGGCCCAGCGACCTACCACTTTTCCCCCGGCCGTACCGCTTACGCCGTCTACTACAACTTATGGTAGCAGGGCATAGCGCCAGGGTATGCGTTCGCGTGGGTGTGTTTCTCGCCTGGCGACAGACGTTCGAGGCTGTAGAGCGTGGGATGGGCAAGAGCGAGGCCGCTTGCGTCTTCGGGGTAAACCGCTCCTAGATCCAGGGCTACGCCCCACCGTAGGGACTCGCGAAGCCCACCGGAGTACCAACCTCGTACATGCCGTAGGTCCCGACGACCTGATCCACCTCGTTGGCCATAACGATCTGATCGTTACCTATGTACATGGCGACCCCGTCCGGATAAACCACCACGTCACCGGGCTGCGGGCTGGAAACGGTGGGGTACGCGCCCAAGTACGCCATGTGATCCCACGGCGCGTTGTCATCGACGCCAGCGCTCCTCAGGGCATGACGCACCAAGCCTACGCAGCTGAACGAGCCGGGGCCATCGGTACCAAACCCGTAGGGCATGCCTACCTGACCCATCGCCGCGCCCACAGCAGCGTCCCGCGAGCCTCCCCCCGTATTGGCAGCCGCGAAGATCGCGATCGAGAGTATAAGTGCGGTAATAAGGCTTATAAGCACTACCGGGTTAACCCTTCGAAGCATAGCTTTCGGGCTCCTTCTAATAGTTCGTATGAGCTTTTGTGCGGGGGATCTTCCTGACTCCCCCCTCCTATGGCCGCGCACTTTAGAGAAAGCGTTCGTGACGCGCAAGGCCGCATTTTGTTAGCCAAGGAACCCCAAACGGCCCGAAAAGGCTTATTTAAAGGATTTTTGGTTTTCTTACCGAAATGTTATCTTAATATTTTTTAATGCTTTTAACGCCGCTGCAAGACCAGTTGGTTAATGTGCGCCGTTCCGAAGAAAGGTTTATGGGGATGGCAAGGCCGTTCGGGCTGCACATGAGATCGGTACCTACTGGTCGGCGCTTCGCGGGCTAGCGCCCGGATCTTTGGATAAAGCAATGCTCTTGGAGTACACCTACACGAACGTGGTAAGAAAACATCCTACGCCTGCAGCGCAAACGACACTGCGGGCCCGGGGGAGAGTGCCTCGCCCGCCGCTGACCTCCGAATCTACCCGCAAGGTCAATACGGTAAACAGGGCTAGCCCTGTTCGTAGGTGAATGCCCGGACCCTACTCTCCCTAAACCGCTTCTCCACGTGGAGCCGCGGCGGGCGTGCCGCAACCCGCGCAGGCGCTCTCGCTCGCGTCGCCGCTCTCGCCGCCGCTCGGATCGCCTGGGCTGATTGAATTCCTTGTTCAATGCCTACCTTAGCCTAGAAAACCACGCTTTCTCGGGCGATATCTTACACTCCTCGCCCGACCGTTTGCCGGTCCGGGCGCGGCGGTTAGGCGCGGTCGGCCCGGACGATCAGGCGGTCCTCGAAGATCGGGGGGATGCAGGTCTGGAGCGTCAGCATGTCGCGGTCGCGCACCTGGCCCATGACCCAGGAGTCGTCCGGTGTGGCCCCGAAGACTTCGCTGACCCGGTACCTGTAGACCCGTCCCTCGCGGTCCTCCAGGACCATCTCGTCCCCCCGGCGCAGCTTGTCCAGGTTGTAGAAGACCAGGTGGCTCGCGGTCCCCGGATAGCCGAGGTAGTGACCCGCGACGAACACGTTCTTCTGGGCGCCGCCGTCCGAGGGGAGAGACGTCTCCGGCTCGTGCATGAGGCCCCTGTCGAGGACCTCCAGGTCGGCGGAGCTCAGGACGGGCACGTCGTAGAGGCCGAGGGCTTCTATGGTGAGCGTCATGTCCGCGTCAGACGGCGGCTGGTAGTAGCGGGGTGCGTCGGCGGAGGCGACCTGATCCGCCGTGGGCTCCGGCCAGTCCGGAACGGAGGACGACGAGGGTTCCGAGCGCGACCCAGATCGGGACTCGGACCGGGGCTCCCGCGCCGGGCTCTTCGATGCCGGTTCCCTCGGCAGCGGCTCCTCTCTGGCCGACTCCTTCGGCGCCGGCTCCTCGTCCGGTTCATCGTCTATATCGAGTTTCTCGCCGGGGTCGAAATCTCTCTTCTCCTCCTCCGCAGACTTCTCGGCAGCTGCCTGGGACTTCGCGGAGAGGGCCGCGGTCTCGGCATTCTCCCCCCGGAGGCCGACGACTGCCCCCACCCCGGCGGCGAACATCAGGGAGACGAGCATCGTGACCACGCCGACCTTCAGGAGCGTGTGCTCCATTTACCTCCGATTCGTCCAGGTATTGCGTGGCGAGTGCAGAGCGAGACCGATCTCCGCTCGCCCCGGGGCTCCTTCCCCGGCTACCTCAGTCTCGTGATCCGCGCCGAACGACGAGCCCCAGACCCAAGAGACCCGCACCCACGAGGATGGAGCCAGTTACCATTACGTACGTCGACAACCCGCCAGTAGGCGGGAGCCGCCTGCGGGGTATCGTGTTCCTTATTACGTCGTTCCTCCGGGGCCGGGCATTCTGGTTCGAAGGATTCTGGGCCGGGGTGGACGGTTCCGCAGTGCTATTGTTCTCATCGACACAATCTTCGACGGTGACCGTATACTGCACGTTTTCGGATTCTATTCTCAGCGTGAAGGTACCAGGGCCTTCCAGCACGTTAGCACTCTCGTCGGTCGGTCCCTCGACAGGATTCACGAATATGCCACCGAACGGTACTACGAGCCCCTCCTCGTCTACCGAATCAATAGATACGAATCCAAACTCTCCTTCTTGCACGAGATCAGCCTCTAGCGAGAGACGGAACGTGTTCCCGGTTATTTCGAAAGATGGTGTGATCTGGCTGTTGCTCCCTGTAAAAGTCTCGACTACTTCGGGATTTTCGCAACCTTCAACCCCGTTGGTGTTGCCGGTATCG
>JAIVIG010000121.1 GCA_020200675.1 Actinomycetota bacterium | reverse complement strand
ATATGGAGAAGGTCGGGGCTGCAGCGCAAGAGTATGGGATAGAGATACTCGGTCCGCCACCGGGCGCTTAGCCCCTCGCCTAACGCATAAGAATGCGACCGTCTACATGTGGGTTTCCAAGAAGCCCCACCAAACTAGGACATAAACCATGTGACGCGGGGGTGCCGCGACGCTGGCAGGAATCGAAAAGGCGACGATCCTACAGGCTTTCTGGTCAAATACGGCAGGGCCAAAGCGCGCGTCTTGTGGACCGACGACGGCGTGAAGGTCGTCGAGTCGAGCGGCTCCCGGCGGTAGCTCAGATCGATGGCAGGAAACCCTTGCGCGCCTTTCTGACGACCTTTCGTGGTTGAAGACAACGAGCGTCATGCGCCGAGGGCCGCAGAGAGTAGCCGCACAGCCGCGCTTGTGGCACGCTTCCTTACCTACGGTTTAGCGACACATGGAGTCCGACGTTGTCCTCTTCGAGATTCGTACGGTGGTGCGGAGCGGCGGCGTCGGTGGCCGCCCTGGCATACGTCGGGCTGCTTCTCCTGCAGTTCCTCCCGTTCTACCTAGAGTTCCTCCAACCCTACCAGCCCGACCCTTCGCTCGGCCGCTGGACCGCGGTCGTGCTGCTGCCGGGCGTCCTCGCGGCGCTCTTCGGCCTCTTCCCGTTGTTGCGGGAGCGCCACGGGCCGATCGCCTTCGTCTTCTTGGGGCTGGCCGTCGCCGGCGTGGCCCTCCTCCTCTGGGGCGCCGTGGCCGACGCCCTGTACGGTCCGGCCTATCCGCCCGCGGGCCAGGTGCTCGTAATGGGGTTGTTCCTGGCGGCGGCCGGACTGCTGCCCTTGGGGGCCTGGCTCCTCCTGGCCGGCGGCCTGCCGCGCTGGGCCGCGGCGGCGATGCTCGTGGGCACCCCGCCCTTCGCGATCTTCCTCTTCCCGCTGGTTGGCCCCGCCTGGGTCCTGGTGGGGTACGCCCTTCTCCGTGAGGGCAGGGACGGCCGCCGACCTTCCTCTCCGGCTCCGCGCCCCCATGGGCTCGGCGGGACGAGCGGATGACGCCGTTCCCGTGCCGACCCTCCGGCGAGTAGGTTCGTCGCTAGAGGGCGTACAGGTACGGGAACAGCACCTCCTGCAAGGCCATGGGCCCTCTGGGCCGCCGGGACGCGTACCCTTCCATCTTCAGCGCTTTGAGCCAGCCGGCCTCCTCCAGCGGGAAGAGCCTGAGCTGCGGTAGGACGTAAGAGGTCTCGAACAGCCTCGCTCGCCCGACCGCCCGGGGCTTGCCGGTGCCTGCGGCGAGCTCCACGTCGTAGGCCGAAAGCGTCTCGCCCGCGTACTCGACGGTGAGGCTGCCCGGCTGCAGCCAGATCGCGGCCTCGCGCCTCGCGAGCGCCTCCTCGCCGTAGAGCCTCCAGTCCCTGAAACGCGCGTACCCCAGGGGGTCGAGGACTCGGGAGAAGCGGGTCGAGAAGAACGCCTTGCTGAGGTCTTCCTCGCGGTAGCGCAGGAGGCCGGTGTAGAAGCCCAGGACGGCTGCCGGACTGTGGCGGCCGTCCTTTCTGCCCTCGTGAGCCCAGTGCCTCTGGGCGTTGTAGTCCTTCCTCCATGCGTCGTGTCCCCCCACCAACTCCTGCCAGCTGGTGCAGGTGACGCTGAACCGTGCGGGGCGATCTCTTCAATCTCCGGGCGACTGATTCCATGCGTGGCCAGCAGAGCCCCGTCTTGTTGTTGGCGTAATCGGCGACGGCACAGTAGGTGGGGATTACCTCCGTGGGAACGCCCGCCAGAATCAGATCGTGCACTTTCGGTATGCGGGTAAATCGGGCTTTCACCGCCACGTCGACCTCCTTGGGTCTCGCGACGGGTCCGCGTGGGTGATGGTAAGATGCACCAACGCGGCGGGTACCTCGGCAAAAGGATTTTGGCCCGCCGCTATTTCTATTTGTAACGAGTAGCCTAACAGAACCGGAGACGTTGGGCTTCACCCACCGAATTGTTACTAGGCGTTATCAGACTCTGGTTCGTCCCATTTATGCAAGGTCCTGCATGAGTATTCGGTTCACGTTGCAAGCGATAGCTAATTCAAATGACGAAGGTATCAATACTTTACTGCTTGGACGATAAGATGCCCTCCCTTGTAGGTGTCGGGAGGTCGAATTATCAACAGTACCCCTCGATCGCCGCCGGTTATATGCAGGAAGATGGATTTCCGCCAAAACACATTCTCGGAAGCCCGACTTCCGGCAGTTACACGATCTAGGAAACTCGACCGCACGAACGTTGCGACCTACCGCATGATTATCCAACCCGGTGAATGATCCCCCCGGTCCAAGGGGTACCGGACCGGGGCAACGGGAAGCTTGATCGTGGTTATCCACAGCGTGAATGCTTATGCAGGGAACGCCTTTCGCGTTCTAGACAACCCGGCAACAGGGAAAGTGCCTACGACTCGTAGGCACGCGGTGAAAAGTCGCCGGGCTCGATGTCTCCCTACTACCCGCCATGTGGCTCGTCGAACCCAAAGAACCTACGCCACCAACTCCTTGAGCGGCCCCTAGGTTCGCCCGTGTCGCCGGCGGGTGGCTCGGTACCAGCCTCGCAAGGATGGTAAGACCTCCTCCTCGAAGCCGAAGACGGGTAACGACCCTTCCCCCGATTAGGCGGCAGGTCCCTCGTCGGAGTGGAGGTCAGCCTCCGAGACGATGCCCGCCAGCTCGCCGTCGTCGACTACCACGAGGCGGTTGAGCCCGTGCTCGTCCATCAGCCGGCGCGCCTCCTCGGCGTCTTGGTCGGAATCGATCGTGATAAGCGGGCTCATCTGGACATCCTCCAGTGTCACCTGGTTGGGGTCGAGACCTTGGGCGACTACGTAGGCGATGAGGTCGCGGTCGGTGACCATGGCAACCGGCCGGTTGCCATCCATGACCGGCAGCGGCCCCCTCCCCTCATCGATCATGGTCTTGGCCGCCTCCACGACGCTCGCCGAGGATTCAATCGTCGTCACGTTCGAGCTCATTAGCTCCTGTACCGGGGGCATGCGTTCCGCCTTTCTTGTTATCGATCGGGTATTGCTCCCCGCAGGGGTCACTACTATGGCCGCTACATGGTCGAGCCGGAGGTAGATCGGCGTCTCGCGTCCGTCGGCGTCCTTGTAGTAGAACCGTTTGGGCTTCTCCTCCGTCGGCAGTTGCCCCACGTTGACGTTGAACTCATGCGCCCTGAAGCGTAGCGATGTCCCGTCGAGGAATCGTATGTACACGTCGTACGTAGCTACTCTCCTCTCCGCTCTGGCCTTCCGGTTGGCCTGTCCTATTCGCTTAGAGCAAGAAACCACCTACCCAGTTACGGCCCGAAGAAGAACCGATACAGCCACGAGCGGTGCTGTGCGGGCTCCTGCACCTCCGGGGGTACCTCTACCCCGTCCGTGCCCCCCGAGGACGTCTCGGGGGCGTCTCGCAGCTCTGGCGGCGCTTCTAGCTCGGGAATGCGCTGCGTAAGAGACATGATGATCGTGTCCTTGCGCTCGACCTCCCGGCGGAGCCAGTCGATCTGGCCCCGCATCTCGCTGACTAGCTCCGACTGGTCGCCGGTCAGCTGCCGACCGTCGTCGGGGTTAGGCGTCGACTGGTCGGCGTGTCGCTCGCGGTTAGCCGCGTCGAGGAGCACGTACACCACGCCCTCGACCTTCAGGCTGTCGAGGGTTCCCCGCCTTATCCGCCCACGTACGGCGTCTACTGATGTGCCTAGGATCTCCGCGGCCTCCTGAACCGTGTACCGCTGTCCCAGCCGCCTAGTCTCCCGACCGTCCTCGCCTAACTGTCGGTCAGTCGACTGGTCACGACTAGCCTCGGTTAGTCGGTTAGGTTCGCCTAGTCGTTCGGGGTCGTGATTAGTCGGTTGTGCGCTCATGGCTTCAGGGTAGACCACCCTAAAGCGCCGGTATAGGGGGAGTTCGGTGGACCACAACATGTCGTATGCCGCATAGAAGCGTCAGCACTATCGGTTGGGATTAAACCTCGACTCGAAGCTTTAGAGGGTCGCGCTGAGGCTCCTACGCAGCTTCGCATCGACCACAAGCAGGTTTTACCTCAGCCTCGTTCATCTTGTGCACGCCATACGGATGTGTGAAGTTGCCCCCTGCGCAGCCCAACGGCTCGCTTGGTTAATGACGAAGGCGATGCCCCGAAGGGGCGAGAACGAAGGAGGTGCGCCTGTGGAGAGTTCATCCGAGCAGCAGATCGTCCTCACGTGCGAAGACTGCGGAGAGAAGCTGATTCTTTTGGGTACCGAAGAGGACTGGCGCTCCAGGCGTGCCGTGTTTGTGTGCGAATGTGGTCAGAAGCTCACGCTAGACGGAAGCGCCGACGAAGAGATCCTCACCGCCTCTTAGCTCCTCCCCCTTCCGCCGCTACCCCAAAGACGCTAGGATCTCTTGGGGCAGCCGACGAGTAGGAGGGCATGCCGAAGAGGTTCGAGAACCCGGTGGCGGTCCCCACGGCCGTATTCGACGGACTGGAGACCGTCCAGGAGACCAGGGAGGCGAGCATGCTGGACCACCAAGCGGTGCAAGAGATCGCGACCCGCCTGGGCTACCCCGCCGCCGAGTAGTCCCTGGAGGCGCACGGCGGCCTGGTTTTTGTTCGGCAGGTTAACAAGATGCAATCGATTCCTAACACTGTTTAACGTCGGTGGTTTGCGTGACGACATCGCGCGTGACGGGCAAGCGGTCCCCCTACCGATGGTGGCCCGCCCCGGGGTTTTCCCGAGACACGAGCGCGGCGGCCGTTTGACCAGACACGCCTGTCAGTCGAAAATAAAATTCTCCGGCACCCGCATAAGTCGCCCAGTCCACGACTCTCCGCGATCTCTAAACCCTTCTAACCGCGATGCGGGTGCCGGATTCCCACCGGGCAGCACTGGCCCTCGCCGCCCATCCTAGGGCAACCTCGTGCGTGTCGAGGCGGCTTCTACTCCCCGCTACCCCGGCTCTTCTTCGTCGGCGGCCTGTTCTTCGTCGGGGAGCTGAATGGCTTGCACATTGTTCCAGGGATAGAAGACGTGTCCGGGGTCGCGTCCGTGCTCAGCGCCGTAGTGCAAGACTACGCCCCTATCACTTACCTCCCTCAGCTCGCCACTCACCCGTGCGCCGCTCGTGCCAACGCCTACCACCACATCCCGCCCGATCCACGCCTCCGGGGCCGACGGCCCGCTTGCTCGCTTCTTCGCCATGCGAGCCTCCCTTCCACCTCTCTCATCGGTAGATATCGTACCCTTGGACTGGGGCCTCCTCGCGCGTCTCCCCGGTAAGCAGGCGCCTAGCCTACAGTCACATGTAAGCTTATGGCAAAAGGAGGCCCTATGCAGACGATGCATTGGTACAACCCGGTTACCAAAGAAGAGGACGACGTCCCAGCACCCATGAATGACGAACAGGCCATAGAGATGCTAAGCGGACACCCGGACTCAGACCGGTTCATCGAGGAGTACCGGAGGATGCGCGCAACGCACCCGGACACCGTAGATGCCCTGACCCTCACGGGGGAGACATTCTATCGGGAACACCGGAGGGGGCAGACCCCCGGATAGCGGTCAACCGCGCGCCACTTGTACCAAAGGCCCCTCGGGGAGAGAAGACCGCCGCAAAGTATTAAAGGAAGAGAATCCAAAGATACCGAGCCGAACCCGTGGCCAGCACGCGCGCCGGGTACTCGCCGGTCATGCCGCCGCACCGTCGCCACGCTAACCGCTGTTCCCGGGGTACACCGAAGGGGCACCAGAAGGGTACCATTGGTGGTCGCTTACGCCGCCACTCTTTATGGGTGCCGGGTAAGTGACCACCTCCGCCATACTCTCGCCGTACTCCTCTCGCGTCGCCTCCGCCAGCCAGGCGGCTCGCTCTTGGCGAGACACGGCCCGGAGAAGTTCCTTTAGCTCCTCGTCGGCCACGGCGACGGAGTCTCCGACCCGGTAGACGATCCTCTTCTCGAGGTAGAGGAATCCGCCGGAGGTGTACAGGTTCACCCGACCCATGTGCTTCAAAGAGCGGACGGCGCGGTAGAAGGTCTTGTGATCCACCTCGACGGAGAAGCGCTGCTTGAGCCGGCGCCACCACATGCGGTTGCCGGGCTCGCCGGCGAGGACCTCGAGGATTTCGCGCTGCAGAGAGCCGGGGCCGCGCGACACCGCTACCCCCGCCCTTCTTCGTCGTTGTCCGGTCCCGGCGTCCAGATATGCTCGAACACCTCGCCGGCGTCCCGGTCGAACTCCTCGCACCACTCCTGCAAGAGCGCCCAGATCTTCGACTCGGACTGGCCGAACGCTCGCAAGGTTTCGACCACAAGCAGATCGTCGGTGCCGCCGGCGTCGGGATGCGTACGCGCCAGGAGCAGGCGCCAGAGCCGGCCATCCGTGGGTGGGGATGTAGCGGTCCGGGACAAGCTAGGCCGCGCTTCTCTCGGGGAAGACGAACTCCGCGCCGCCGAACTCGGCCAGCCGCTCGACAGTACACCCGAGGCTCTTCGCGGCCGGTAGCGCGTAGGAGGGCGTGCCGCCGGCGTCGCGTAAAACCTCTTGGAGCAGCCCCAGACGGATGCGGCCCAGCGCCCGTAGCCGGTCGTAAACAAACTTCTTAGCGAACCGCTTTGCCTCTAGCTCGGCGGCGCGGGCTTTGGCCTGATGCTCTTCGTGCGCAGTGATGTTCGCAGCCCGCTTTTCGCGGCTCTGCTCTACGGCCGCGAGTCCGGCGGAGCTCGGGTTGGAGACGGGGGCGATGCAGCGCTCGCGGTAGGCCCTGCTCTTGCGTTTGCGGCGGTCTTCGGCCAGCTCGTCGGCTTCTATCTCGCCCTTCTCGCGCCGCTCGGATTCCAGGGCCTCGCGCCAGTCGGAGGAGAGCCGGATCACGTCGCCGGCGACCTCGATGACCCCAACATCCTCGAGCATCGCCAGCACCCTACGGCGCACGTCGCGGGGGCGCTTCTTGTGCAGGACCTCGCAGAGCTGCAGTAGCGAGAGCTCCCCGCCGGCGTTCACCACGGCGTCCACCACGGCGCCGCGCGTCTTGCCCAGGCGCTCGATGCGCTCGCGGGCGGGTATCGGCTTGCTCTCCCGGACCTTACGGGTCCCCTTCACGAATCCCCGCTTCTTTGGCGTGTACTTCGGCTGAGACCACCGCAGACGGGGCACGTCGGGGAGGCCAGTACCGGGGGCGCGCAAAGGTAGACCACCAGGGTCACACTCTCGTAACTCCTGAGTTACTTTCTCTTTTTGGCCTCGCTTCTCTCCATACTGGTCTACTTTTGCGCGCAGCACGAACGCCCCGGTCTTATCGACTTTTCGGCCTTCGTTGTCGCGGTATAGGAATCCGCGCTCTTCGAGGCGGGCGAGGGCTTTCGCCAGCGTCCGGCGTGCCACTTTCGCCCCGACCTGGAGCACGCCCCATGACACTTTGACCCGGAGGCCATCCGCGTGGATCTTGCCGCTCTTGGCCGCGGCCTCTATGAGCTTGAGTGCTACGTCGCGCTCGGAGTGACCGCCGCGTCCCTTCCACTCTTCGGCCCACCAGCGCCCCTCCAGGTCCTCGACGGCCGCGCGCAGCTTCTCGTCTCGGGAGAGCCGGATTCGGCCCACGTCGGCGGGGTCGAACTCCCGCGCCAGCATGAACATCTCCCGGATCGTCCCGCCGGCGGCGAGGTAGTCGTCTACGCCTTGCTTGGAGCCGTCCGCGGCATCGGGAAGGTATACGACCTTCACCGCCGCGCCCCGATCCTGCAGGGCCGCCACGAGCGCCGCCAGTGCGTCCTGTACGCCAGCCTTCGACATGTAGTCCGAGTCGAAGGCGACGAACACCTCACGGCCTTCGAGCCGGATGTGGTCGAAGCACGGCTTCAGGCGGTAGGGCTTCACCTTCGGAACACACCACATCCACACGCCGGCGAGCACCACGGTGCATATCCCGCGGCTCGTAGCCGCGTCGCCGGTCTTCGCGCCTTCGGTTATCAGGAGCGGGCCGTTGCCGGAGCGGACCTCTTCGAGCATGCGCGGATGCACGTCCACCACCGGGGAGATCCCGCCCGGCGTCTCGTACTTCGGCCCGCCCTTGCGCGGCCTGTTCGGGCGGAGCTGGTAGCCGACCGTCTCCTCGTCCGGGGAGAACATCGGCACCAGGAGCCCCGACCGGCGCTGGTATGGCTTGAACTCCGGCGGCAGCTCCGTGCGGCTCCTAACCGTGGCGTAACCGCGTTCGGCGACGATCTCCTGGGCGATCCCGGACTCATCGAAGAGCATCCGGCGATGGTTCTCTGAGAGTCGGTTAGGGTAGAATGTCATCGCAGATACCTTGACTTTGAGTTTAGGGTCTGTGTCTTGTGTGGGTCCGGGTGAGCTTGGCGGCATGTACCGGACCCCTTTCTATTCTCTAGTTTTGTCATGCTGTATAATCCTCCTAGGTGGTTTGTCGGGGTCCTGAGCTTGGTGGCGTAGGACCCTTTTTCTTTGCAGCGATTCTCAAGCTACGGGGGACAATTCTTGTGCTGTCTCCATGTCACCTGTCCGCGCGGCAGCTGCCGCACCCGTGAGCTGCAGCACAAGGCTTTCCTTCCAAAGCTCGATCAGCCGAGACTTCTCTTCCGAAGATGGCATGGCCCGCCACCCGTGCAGTAGGGGCTTGAGGAGTTCTCGCTCGCGCGTCAGCTTACGATTGAGATCGATTACCTCTTCCCGCGCGAGGTCCGCGTACAACTCTTCGAGTTCTTCCCGGGAAGACGATAGGAGGCGTGTTGGGGATTCCGCCCATTCTAGGGCTTCTCCTAGGGAGTTTGGTATCGGTCCCTCCCACTCCCCGACCTCCTCGCTAGGCGGCTGTGTGAACAGGGACCCTTGGGCTTTTGGGAAGAGGTCTGCCACCTCCACGCCGAACGCCTCGGCCAGCTTCGCAAGTGTTGCGGTACTGAGGTTGCGCTTGCCGTTCTCTATCTGGCTTACCCCCGAGACGGACATTTTCGCCTCGACCGCGAGCCTCGCCTGGCCCCAGCCTCGTTCCTCTCTGAGCCTTTTGACCTCACGCCCTATACCCTGATCCATCCGTCCTCCGAAGGTCGCCGTCCTCCCCAGCATTATAGCAGCATGGTTCTAACATAGTGAATAAAGAAGGGCTAAACCTTTGGTAGAGCCGCTAGTGATTGCGGTCGGCGGTGAGATGCCCGCAAGATGCGGTGTGTGGATTAGTCTTCGAGGAGGTCTACGGGGTCTACGTTGAGGGCCTGCGCCAGCTTGCCTAGCGTAGACGGGTGCGGCTCTCTCTTGTCGGTTTCGAGGTCAACGATGGCCCGCTGACTCATGCCCGCAACTTCGGCTAGCTTCCTCTGCGACATGGCCCGCGTGAGCCTTATTCTCTTGAGCCTTTCTCCTATATAGGCCACGACCTGCATACTAGCCGCCTTCCGATTCTTTCGCTTAAATTTTTCCTAAAGTGTAGCATAACTTCATCAAAACTGCTAGAATAAGGGCGTAAACAGAAACGGCCTCGCAGGAGTTCCCGCTCCCCGAGGCCCGGACCACGGAAAGCTTGGAGGCCACCGTGATCGAGAGAAGTTTAGCGCAGCCAGCGCCACCCACCCACTCGAAGGCCCCGAGCCTGTGTACCGGGTGCGGCGAGCCGTCCGGAAGCATAAGCCAGGGGACAGGCTTCCCGCTCGTGCGCGACCGGAAGGACGGCCTCATGTACCACGTCCGCTGCTTGCCGGGCACGCGCGACCTCGACGCGGTTTGGTCGGGACTAGAGAGGATGAAGGGCGCGTGATCCGCGCAATCGTCGCGGGGCTCGCCTTAACGGGCCCCGCTATCGTCGTCGAGGTCGTGCGCGTCCTCCTGGTG
>JAIVIG010000379.1 GCA_020200675.1 Actinomycetota bacterium | reverse complement strand
TTTTTGGTCTTCTTGCTCATCTCTTCAGTGCCCTCCTTGCCAGCACGGCGCGTTCACCCGATGGTGACAAGGATACGGACAACCGCAAAGGTGTTCAACTCATGCCTGACGAGGCACTAGAGCTCTCCGGGCTCACGTAACCAAGCGAGGAGTGCAGCCTCCTTCGGTTGTAAAACGCCTCCAGGTGCTCGAAGACGGCACTCCTTGCGGCCTCCCTGGTGGGAAGGCGCCGACGATGGACGAGTCCGCGTTTGAGCGTGGAAACGAAACTCTCCGAGGTGGCGTTGTCCAGCGCCGCGAGCCCGTCCTCCCTATCAAAGGGACGATGCCCACCTCTTCGAGCCGCTTGCCAAAGGAGAGCGCCGTATACCGAGTACTGCGGTCGGAGTGGTAAACGAGGCCCGCGGCCGGCTTCCTTCTCCACGCCGCCATCTCCGGGGCGTCGACCACGAGCCCGGTTCCGAGGTGGCTCCCCATGGACCAGCCAACGATCCTTCTCGAGTAGACGTCGAGCACGAAGGCCAGGTAGGGGAAGCCCTCGTCCGTTTTAGCGAAGGTAATGTCCACCGTCCAAAACCGATCCGGCGCGGTAGGGGCGAAGTTCCGACCGACGAGGTCCAGAACGGGTGTGGCCGAGGGGGTAGGTGGAGGCTCAAGAGCTTTGTGGTGCCGAGGCGCTTCTACGATTCGGCGGTCGAGCTGAGGCAGGCCGTCCTGAGCGCGTCGCGTTTGCTGGGGCAGTCGAGCTTTAGTGTTAGCTTGGAGGTACTTAGGAACGGGAGCATCGCTGTTATGCTGTGGTCTTAAAGAGGTTGAGGCGTGAGCCGTTTCGGTCCACTCGGTCCTTGAGATCCGCGACACTCGAACAAAATTGATAGCCGACCTCCTCAGAGATTTTCTCCGAGAAATGCTCCCGAATACCCCACAATCGCGCTCCAAAAGCAGATGCGATGCGCTTCGCGCTGGCCTCGAGAGCAACATCGTAGAGGGCTGGTCCTAAGACCAGCCTTACTTACACTAGCGCTTGATTGTACAATCTCACCTAGAGACGAGCGAACCTGTGGGGAGTGGTTGAGAAAGATAGCGTTCATCAACGCGAAGGGCGGGGTTGCGAAGACCACGTCCTGCGTAAACGTAGGCGCGGGACTGGCCCTGAGGGGCTATCGAACTCTCCTGGTCGACCTCGACAGTCAGGGCCACGTCACAAAGAGCCTGGGAGTGCAGGCAGGCGAGGGGTTGGCTGAACTCGTGCAGGGCGATGCCAGCCTCAAAGAGGTGCAAATAGAAGCTCGCGAGAACCTGTTCGTGATCGCCGGCGGAGGGGCGATCCCCGGCGTGAAGCGCCTGATCTCTCGGAGGGACATGCGCTCCGAGTTGGTGTTGAGCGAGGCTTTGGAAGACCTCCGAGGATACGATTTCGTGCTGTTGGACACGGCGCCCTCGTGGGACGTTCTCAACGTCAATTGCCTCTTCTACGCCGATGAACTCCTGGTCCCGGTCTCGATGGAGGTTCTGGCGCTGCAGGGGATTGGCGACTTCCTGGGCCGCGTCGGTCAAGTCCAGCGCTACCGGGAGGGACTGCGGATACAGGGCATAATCCCTACCTTTTATGACGCGCGGGTGAAGAAAAGCGCGGAGATCCTGGAGCAGTTGAAGCGCTACTTCCCCGAGGCCCTCTGGCCACCCGTGCGCTACAACGCGAGGCTCTCGGAAGCGCCGGGCTTCGGTCAACATATCTTCGAGTACGCGAAAAGGAGCAATGGGGCCGCCGACTACGCCCGCCTGGCGGAGCGGCTCGTGAAAGGTGGGTGAGCTGAGTCATGAGCAAGAGGAGAAAAGTACCGGAAGATCTTATGGGAACTATCCTGGGCGAAGGCTGCGGATCTTCCGGCGACGAACAAACTTCTTCGTGGTCTACCGGGTCACGCAGCGCCGACCGAAGAACTGCCGCGTCCGCTTCCGCCTACGAAGGCACGATCTCCTGGGAGGAGCAGCCGGAGCGGGTGGGTACTACGTTCAACCTCTCTAAGCAGATCGGCGGGGAGCTGGACCAGCTCCGGTTGGAGCTTCAGCAAGAGGAGGGCATTCGCTCTTCCAACTCCGAGATCGCCGAGGTAGCGCTTCGGATCGCGGTCGAGGACGCGCGCGAAAAGGGAACGGAGAGCGAGTTGGTCAAAAAGCTAAGCGGACGACCCGAGGATCGGGCCGAGGAGGATACTGGCGCGGTGCGCGGCATGCTCGACGAGACGACGGACAAGGTAGGCTGGACAACGCAACGCAGCGTGGACGACTCCGGTCTCATCTTCGAGACCACCTACAACGGAGACGGAGAAATCGCTGACGAGGCGGTGGTGGGCGACGTCGCCGACCTGCCGGTGGAGGCAGAATACCTGGACGAAGAGGGGAGATTCCTAAGCCTGGCGACCGATGAGCTGGGGAACACCTTCGAGTTGGTTATGGACAAGGAGTTCAACACGCTCGGCGCGAGGCTCGTCCGAGGCGCGGACTGAGACGTTCGCGTTCGGTGAACACCGGGCACAGGATCGTTTATCCGTTCTCCGACGACGAGGTGACGCAGCAGATTCAGGAAGAAGTCGGCATAAAGCCCGAGTTCGCCATAGAGGCGGCGAATGCGGGAGGAGGAGAGGGAGACCATGCAGCGGGCGAAGGAGACGAGAAAAAAGCTGTGGTTAAGGGGTAACGCCTATCTGCCGCAGCAGGCCCATCACGTCGAACTCGCCCCAGTAGTCGAGTATCTCGTCGTCTACGACGCGGACGATGTCTATCCCCATCGCCATAACTAGCTTACCGGTAGGAGCTATACCCATGAACTCACCCTCGTGAGTACCGCACATTGCCCAGCGGAAAGCTATTTTGTCCCCTTCGGTTATGCTGTCCGCTTGGGCCACATGGAGATCGGGGAAAGCGTGGTGCATAGCGGCGAACGCTCGTGTAACCCGCTCTGGGTCGTCTACGCTGTCGGCGAAGAGGTGGTAGCTCACCCACGCTTCGTCGATCTTGCCACCGACGATGCGATCGAACTCGATTCCGGTCGCCGTCACCCGGGATCCGGTGGGCGGTATCCCCGCAAACTCCCCCCGGTGGGTGCCACGAGCCGTCCAGCGGGTCGCCACCATATCCCTTTCGGCTATCTGGTCCTCGACGACGAAGCAGGCGTCTGGGTAGGCTGCACGGCTCGCGGCGACGTACCGTCTGATGCCCTCACGGCCGTGCACCTCCTGCGGGAAGCTGGGATCGTGCAGGACGTAGTTGGGGGCGAATAGTTCATCTACTCGCCGGAGGTTTCCCTGGGTCAGAACCTCATCGAGCCACCGGCGGACCAGGGCCTTGTTTCCCTCGGCCATGAAACATCCTCCTTCTCCTCGCTTCTCACCGGTGAGCTCATAACCGCTTGGTTTCGAGTCCACTTTACCGAGGGCCGACGTGCTTCGTACAACAGCTGTGATAGATCTGCTTTCTTCCCTTGCACTCGGCAGCGGTTGTTGGCAAAGTTCTTACTGTTTTTATCTCGCCGCTTCCCTACCCTCCGGGGAGCCCCTTTAGCTCTTTGACCCTCTGCTCGAACTCCTCCGCGGAGTTCGAGTTCTCGAATGCCCAAGACAGATCCTCTATGTTCTGTTGGTTGGTCCGAACAAACACAAGGGCCTGTTTGAGGGGCATGTCCTCGAAAGCGGCTACCGCTAATCCTGTGACATCCAGAGGTCCGGCAACCTCGGCCTTCTGACACATGGCGTACATACGTGCCGCCTTGACGAGCTGTTCCTTATACTAGCGTAACCTGGCTTCTCCGCTCTTTGCGTTGCCAGCCATCGGGCTCCTTTCCTGGTCGGAGAGTCCTTCGGGATCGAGCGTTAGGAAGGGCGTGAGGCTTTGCCCGGGTAAGCGAAGAAGAGCCGGGCACGGGGCTGTTTACTGGGAACATACCTCGCGTGCCCCCGTACCCGGCGCCTCTATCTACCGGATAGGGTTCCGCAACTACTAAAAGGCGTCTTTGTGCCCGAGGTTCGGAGCACTCTACCGGCCGCCCGACAAGGTGTCTGTGACGCCACCCAGCAGCCCCTTGTCCTCGCGACGCTGCTTGTCTCGCTCCCTCTCCGCCTGCCTCGCTTCTTCCTCCGCCCGGTCGGCCTTCGCCTTCTTCGCCGTTTCCTTTTCGGCGGCGGCCTTCCTCTGCTCCGCCCGACCCTCGGCCTTCTTGTCCTCGTCGCCGGTCAGGACACCGGCGGCTTCCTTCATCTTGCCCTTGGCTTTCTCCATCATCGTCTCCTTCGGCTACGTCTTCGGGAACGTTTACTGTTGGTTCGCGGCGTTCACCACGTCTTTGACGGTGATCCGCCCTTCGTAGCCCGAACCTATCAGTTCAGAGAGGTCCACGCCCAGCTCCTGGGCCCTCTGCTTGGCGGCTTCCGTGGCGTTCGGCTCTTCTCCACCTTCCCCGTCTTGCGTCACCTGGCCGTCCTGCTGGGCCGCCTGGCCCGCCGCCTGCTGTCCCTGCTGGGCCGCCTGTCCGGCCGTGTCCTGCACACCTTGCGCGGCCTGCCCGACCTGCTCGGTGACTCCGCCCAGAGGTCCTCCGCCTCCCTGGCCACCCTGCTGCTGACCGCCGCCGGTGAGCCCGCCTACGGTGTCCTGGACTCCCTGCACGG
>JAIVIG010000378.1 GCA_020200675.1 Actinomycetota bacterium | reverse complement strand
GATACTCGTCGTCCACGTCTCCTGCGCCCCCGCGCTCGAGGAGATCCACCGGGCCCACGAGCGCGGCCAGACGGTCTACGCCGAGACCTGCCCCCAGTACTTCGCCTTCTCCTACGACGACCTGGCCCGCGAGGGATTCGAGGGCGCAAAGTACGTCTGCTCGCCGCCGCTCAGGGACGAGTCAAACCGCCCCGCGCTGTGGAACGGGCTGAAGGTGGGGGATCTGCAGATCTTCGGCTCCGACCACTGCTCGTTCAACTACAGGGGGCAGAAAGAGATGGGAGTCGGCGACTTCACCCTCATCCCCAACGGGCTGCCCGGCGCGGAGGAGCGGGCGATGGCGCTGTGGACGCTCGGAGTGCGGGAGGGCAGGATCTCGGAGAACCAGTTCGTCGCGGCGCTCTCGACGAACCAGGCCCGCATCTACGGGGCGTATCCGCGCAAGGGCGCCCTGGTCCCGGGCGCGGACGCGGACATCGTGTTGTGGGACCCGGAGCTCTCGATCACGGCGACGACGGAGAACCGCCACGGCAACGCCGACTACACCCCGTACGAGGGGATGACGTTCGATGGTGGTCCCGCGGCGGTGTACGTGCGGGGTAACCTGGTCTACAAAGACGGCAAGATCTTGGGCGAGCACGGCTCGGGTCGCTTTGTCGAGCGGAACTTCACCGCGACGAGGGGACTGGAGGCGAAGATATGAACCCGGACGAGCTGAGGAAACGGCACGCGGCGGCGTTGCCCGAGTGGATCGCGCTCTACTACGAGCGCCCGATGGAGCTGGTGCGCGGCGAGGGGTTCAGGGTCTGGGACTCGGAGGGGAACGAGTACCTGGACTTCTTCGGCGGCGTCGTGACCACGATAAGCGGGCACGCCGTCCCGGAGATCGTCGAGGCGGTCCAAGAGCAGGCCGCGAAGATATTTCACTCCTCGACTCTGTACCTGATCGAGAACCAGGTAAAGCTGGCGGAGAAGCTGATCTCGCTCTCCCCGATCTCGGGCGACCAGAAGGTTTTCTTCGTCGGTAGCGGCAGCGAGGCGAACGAGGCGGCGCTGCTCTTCGCCACGCAGTACCGGAACTCCAGCGAGATCGTCGCCCTGCGCGGCTCCTACCACGGCGGCTCGTTCGGGACGATGGGGACAACGGGGCAGAGCTCGTGGCGGCCCACGCCGCGTTCCGCCCTCGACGTCAGCTACGCCATGACCCCGCACCGCTCCTACAGCCCGCTCTACGGGCCGTTCGAGGGCGACCCGGAGGGTTTCGCGCGCGCCTGCGCCGAAGACGTGCGGCGCGTCATCGAGACGACGACCACCGGGCGCGTCGCCGCGTTCATCGCGGAGCCCATACAGGGCGTGGGCGGCTTTATCGAGATACCGCCGGGCTACTTCGAGAGGGTCAAGGAGATCCTGGACGAGTACGACGTCCTGCTTATCTCGGACGAGGTCCAGACCGCCTTCGGACGCACGGGCAGCCACTTCTGGGGTATCGAGGCGTCGGGGGTCGAACCGGACCTGATCACGATGGCTAAAGGCCTCGGTAACGGGCTCGCCATCGGCGCCGTGATGGGCCGGGCTGAGGTCATAGACTCCATCTCTCCGAACCTCCACATCTCCACGTTCGGCGGTAACCCAATCTCCGCGGCGGGCGCTCTGGCCAACATAAACTACATCCTGGAGAACGACCTCCAGAGAAACGCCGACGAGGTCGGGGGCTACCTGAAGGAGCGCTTGCTGAAGATGGCCGAGAAGCACGGGATCGTCGGCGAGGTCCGCGGGCGCGGCCTGATGCTCGCCATCGAGATCGTCGGCCCGGACGGAGATCCGGACCCGCCTGGGGCCGCCCGCTTTATGGAGGCGTGCCGGGAGCGTGGCGTTCTCGTCGGCAAGGGCGGCATCAAGGCGAACGCCGTCCGCGTCTCGCCGCCTCTGACCGTCACCCGCGAGGCCGCCGAAGAGGCGGCGAACGCCTTCGAGGAGGCGCTGGCCGAGATCGGGACGAGAGAGAAGGTGGGATGAAAGCAGGGAGTAGGCCCCCCGGCGAGACGCCGGGGGTTCCAGGAGTAGGGAGTAGGGAAGGACGCCGCGGCTCACTGCTTTTCTTCGCTTTTCGGCCTTCTGCAGCCGGGGGGAGCCGGCGTGCAGACTGAAGGCATTGATGCCCGCCGCGCCGTCGAGGAGTTGAAGGAACTCGCCGACCTGACCGGCGGGCCGGACGGCGCCCGCAGGGTCGCCTGGACCGGTCAGTGGGCGAAGGCGCGGGAGTGGTTGCGCAGGAAGCTCGACGAGATCGACTGCGAGATCGAGACGGACGAGGCCGGAAATCTCTGGGCTACCGCACCCGGCGACTCCGAGAGCGCCGTCGTCCTCGGCGGACATATAGACTCCGTCCCGAACGGCGGCTGGCTCGACGGCGCGTTGAACGTTATCGGTGCCCTCGAAGTCTTCCGCGTCCTCGCCCCGCAACAGCGGCCCGTGACCCTGCGGCTTGTCGACTGGGCGGACGAGGAGGGCGCCCGCTTCGGCCGCAGCCTCTTCGGTTCGAGCGCCGCCGCCGGCACCCTCAAACCCGACGACGTGCGCGACTTCAAGGACAAGGACGGCATCGCTCTCCCGGACGCGCTCAGAGAACACGGCGTCGAGCTGGACCGGATGAACGAGGCGAACGGCCAACTCCGGAACGCGGCGGCCTACCTGGAGCTTCACATCGAGCAGGGGCCGGTGCTGGAGCGGATGGACCTGCCGCTCGGCGTCGTGCTCGGCACGTTCGGGGTCGAGCGGCACGCGGTTCGCTTCGCCGGCCAGCAAGCCCACTCGGGCTCGACGCCGATGGACGCGCGCAAAGATGCTTTCGTCGCGGCGGCACGCTCGGCCACCGAGTTCCGGGACGACGCCGCGCGCAGAGACGACGTGCGCGCCACGACCGGCTTCGTCAACGTCAGCCCTGGGATTGTCACGGCTTTCAACGGGTGGTGCGAGATGTCGCTGGACCAGCGCGCCCTAAACGCGGAGGAGCTCGCCGACATGCTCCGGACTGCCAGAGAGACGAGCGAGCGGGTCGCCGGTGAAGAGGGCGTCTCGGTCGAGTGGGAGCGGCTTTGGCAGATAGAGCCGATACCGTTCGATGAGGACCTGATCGAGCTCGCCGAGGAGGCCGTGAACGAGGTCGCCGGCAAGTCGCACCGGCTGCCGAGCGGTCCTTTGCACGACGCGGCGGAGATGGCGCGTCTGATGCCCACGGTGATGCTCTTCGTCAAGAGCCTCAGGGGTTTGAGCCACACCAAGGAAGAGGACACGCCGGAGGAGGATCTGGAGCTCTCCGTCCAGGCGCTGCACCGGCTCGCGGTGCGGACGATGGATTGGGTGGCTAAAGGGGCGTAGGAACTCCGAGAGAAAGGGAATCACGTTGGCGCAGGAAGAATTCAGGGATCTGGCGGTAAGCGACGAGGCGCGGCTCGCCCGCCTGAAGGCGGAGGTCAGCGCGTCGCCTTATTACAACGAGGACCTGGCCCCCACGGGGCCCGAAGAGCGTACCTGGACCACGTACAATATCGCGGCGCTGTGGATCGGGATGGCAATAGTCATAACGACCTACACTCTGGCCGCGGGTCTCATAGCCGCCGGGATGAACTGGTGGCAGGCGCTGCTCACCATCTCGCTAGGCAACATCATCGTCCTGATCCCCATGCTCCTGAACGCCCACGCCGGGACCAAGTACGGCGTGCCCTTCCCTGTCTTCGTACGAGCTTCGTTCGGGGTGCGCGGAGCGAACTTCGCGGCGATGGCTCGGGCTCTAGTGGCCTGCGGTTGGTTCGGGATACAGACCTGGATCGGGGGCCTCGCCCTCGACGCTCTTACGACCGCCGCGTGGAGCGGCTGGGCCAACATTCCCGGACATGCGTTCATAGCCTTCTTCGTCTTCTGGGCGATACAGCTCGTGATAATTCTGCGCGGCATCGAGGGCGTCAAATGGTTCGAGTCCTACTCCGCGCCGCTCCTGATCGGGGGCAGTATCGCCCTCCTGGTGTGGGGCTTTACGGCGGCTGGAGGCATCTCCAACGTGTTCTCGACCTCCGCGCAACTGCAGCAGGGGCAGGCTCCGTTCTGGGCGCTCTTCTGGCCCTCTCTGGCCGCCAACGTCGGTTACTGGATCACGCTCTCCCTCAACATACCTGACTTTACCCGCTACGCGAAGAGCCAGCGCTCGCAGATCCTCGGACAGGCCCTGGGTCTCCCGCTCACGATGACGGCTTTTAGCTTCATCGGGATCTCGGTGACGGCGGCCACGGTGGTGGTCTTTGGCGAGGCGATTTGGGATCCGGTGGTGCTGGTCACGCGGCTCGCCACCGACTACCCCGTCGTCTTGATCATCGCCATGATCATCATCGTGCTCGCCCAGATCTCGACGAACATGGCCGCTAACGTCGTCTCTCCCTCGTTCGACTTCTCGAACCTGGCGCCGAAGTACATCTCGTTCAGGACCGGCGGCATAATCACCGCTCTACTCGGCATCGTCTCATTCCCCTGGATACTCCTCGAGAGCGTCGGCGCCTACATCTTCACCTGGCTCGTCGGTTACGGTAGCCTCCTGGGTGCGATTGGGGCCGTCATGATCGCGGACTACTGGATCTTGCGCCGCCGCCGGCTCGATGTCGCCGAACTCTACAAGCCCGATGGC
>JAIVIG010000278.1 GCA_020200675.1 Actinomycetota bacterium | reverse complement strand
GTACGACGACGTCGAGGTCGCTGTGGACCTCTCGGACGAGCCGGTGGTGGGGTACAGGGAGCGGATGCGGATAGCGTCGCTGGCTCTGGCGGCGGGCGCGAGCTACAAGGGGAGCGACTTCGACCTGCGTCCACCGGAGTATCACGCGGTCTCGACGAAGCCTTCGCTCGCCGTGATCGGGACCGGCAAAAGGGTTGGCAAGACGGCGGTCTCCGGTTACCTGGCCCGGCTACTCTCGGAGAACGGCTTCGCGCCCGGGGTCGTCTCGATGGGCCGCGGAGGACCGCCCGAGCCGGAGGTGATAAAGGGCCACGAGATGGAGGTCGGAAGCTCCTATCTGCTCGACGCGCTCGCGCGCGGGGCTCACGCGGCTAGCGACTACTACGAGACGGCCGCCCTGAGCCGGGTCGTGACCGTCGGCTGCCGCAGGTGCGGCGGCGGCCTCGCGGGCGAACCTTTTGTCTCCAACGTGCTCGAAGGGGCGAGGCTTGCGAACGGCCTCGATACCCGTCTCACGGTCTTCGACGGCTCGGGGGCGGCCGTGCCGCCGGTCGCGGTCGGGGGGCGCGTCCTCGTCGCGGGCGCCAACCAGGACCCGGAGTACGTGACTGGTTTCCTCGGGGCTTACCGGATCCTAATTTCGGACCTCTTGCTCCTCACGATGAGCGAGGAGCCGATGGCGGGCGAGGAGAAGGTGCGGAGCATCGTGGAGACGGCACGCCGGATAAAGCCGAACCTGCGGGTGATACCGGCGGTCTTCAGGCCGCGGCCGGTCGGGGAGGTGCGGGGCCTGAAGGTGGCGTACGTATCGACGGCGCCCCGGGAGATCCTGAAGGTTCTGCGCCGGCACCTCGAAGAGCGTTACGGGTGTGAGGTGGTCGCGGCGTCGGGGAGCCTGTCGGACCGGAAGGGGCTGGTCCGAGACCTGGAGGATATGAGAGATCTGGGCGTGGAGGCGTACCTGACGGAGATCAAAGCGGCCGCGGTGGACGTGGTAACGCGGCGGGGCGCCGAAGAGGAGAAGCCGGTCTTCTACTGCGACAACGACCCCGTGGCCGTCGATGGCCGCGACGGCCTCCTGGACGGAGCGCTCCTCGAACTGGCGGAGAGGGTGGTCGCGGGGTTCGAGGACGAGACGGGTGGTCGTGGCGGGGCTGTTGGTGTATAATTAGCCCCTACGATGCACCGGCCGTTGGGGTCTAGCCCTGGGCCGTTTCGCACTATCTCTACGGAAATCCAGCATAAGGCCCATGTTGCTACTACGTGCAGGATACCCGAGAGGCGAGGGAGGTTGGTGAACGTCTACCACCATGAGCTTGACTAGGTTACGGTCTGAGAGTGTCGCCGCTTCGGCCATCGCGTACGCCTCCGTGACCGAACAGGTCGCCCTCGGGGTGGCGCGCCTAGAGGGATCTGGGGCGCCGGAGAAGGCGTACACCCTGGCCACGGAGGTCTTCCGGGAGGAGTTGGGCAAGGTCGGGGTTTCGGGGCGGGTCGCGATTCTCAGAGAGGAGCGGCTCGACGAGCGGGGCCAGATGCGTCCCCTCAAGACCAGGCCCGGTATTTTGAGCGTGGGGGACATCCTTGGCGCGGGGCGGACGGAGGTGGATCTGGCGGTCGAACCGGTCGAAGGGTTAACCCTTCTGACGCGAGGTCAGCAGGGAGCCATCTCGGCGGTGGCGGCATCACCGCGGGGGAGCATGCTCAGGACGCCGGACATGTACATGAGCAAGCTCATCGTGGGACCGCGCGCGAGAGGTAGAATCGACATCGACGCGCCGGTGGACGAGAACGTACACGCCATAGCCGAAGCAAACGGCCGGAGAACCTCGGAGATAACCGTCGCGGTGCTGGACAGGCCCCGGCACGAGGACCTAATCGAGCAGATAAGGGAGACCGGGGCGCGCATCCAGATCCGCCAGGAGGGCGATCTGACGCCGGTCATCGCCGTGGGCCTGCGCGGGTCGGAGCTGCACGCCATCATCGGGATTGGGGGAGCGCCCGAAGGCATTCTGGCCGCGGCCGTTATAAAATGTCTCGGAGGGGAGATCCAGGCCAAGATGTGGCCCACCCAACGTTCGCAGGTCGAGAAGCTCAAGGAGTACGGCCTCGACGATCCGGAGAAGAAGCTGGCCTTGGACGACTTGATCCGGGGCGAAGACGTGGTCTTCGCGGCGACGGGCATCACGCCGGGGGAGACCCTGTCTGGGGTCAGGTACTTCCGGGGCGGCGCCCGGACGCACACCGTGGTCATGTCGACCGAGCCCCGTATGGTACGATTCATGGACACCATCCACGCCCTAGAGCCCGACGCCGGGACACAGGGCTTCCAACTTTAGTAGCACAAACGAGAAGCGCTTGAGAGAGAACTTTATATTCCATAACGAGAGAGGAAATCGAGCATGACGGAGCTTTCCACCCTTGAACGCAAACCTTTAAGCGATCTGCACCAGATCGCCGCGCAGCTCGGTATCGAGCAGTACCGCAAGTACCGCAAGCCCCAGCTGGCCGAGCTGATCTACCAGACCGCTACCGAGCAGGCCGTCGGCCAGCAGGCGGCGGAGACAACCACCAACGGCGGCGAGACCGCCGCTCCCACCATTACCCCCGAGACCGGCACCAACGGTAACGGTGAAAACACGCCCGTGGCGCCCGAGGTCACCGAGGCACGCCCGGACCCCTTTGGGGAAGCCGACACGGCCATCGCGGCCCCGGAAGAAGTCGAGCAGCGCCGCCAGCAGCAGCAGCGGAGCCGTGACAAAGGCGCCGACAGACAGTCTGAGCAGCGCCGGGACGGGCGCCGGGATAAGGGCGAGCGACAGGACGGACGCCAGGACGGACGCCAGCAGGAAGGCCAGGGCCAGAGCGGCATCCTCGACGTGTTGCCGGACGGGTTCGGTTTCCTGAGGACGACCGGCTACAGCCAGGGCAAGGGTGACGTGTACGTCTCGACCTCGCAGATAAAGCGGTTCAACCTCAGGCGCGGGGACTACGTGGACGGCCAGATCCGGCCGGCCCGCGACGGCGAGAAGTACCCGGCCCTGGTCAGGATAGAGTCGGTCAACGGCTACGAGCCCCAGAAGGGCCGCTACCGGACCAACTTCGACGACCTGACGCCGCTCTACCCGATGGAGCGCCTGCGCCTCGAGTGGAAGCCGAACGACCTCGCCCCGCGCGTCATCGACCTGGTGGCGCCTATAGGTAAGGGCCAGCGCGGCCTCATCGTCTCGCCGCCGAAGGCCGGGAAGACGACGATCCTCAAGCAGGTGGCCCAGTCCATCGCGGCGAACTATCCGGAGGCCAAACTCTTCGTCCTCCTGGCGGACGAGCGGCCGGAGGAGGTCACCGACTGGGAGCGCAGCGTCGAAGAGGCCACGGTCGTCTCCTCGACCTTCGACCAGCCCGCCGACAACCACATAGCCGTGGCCGAACTCGTCCTCGAGCGGGTCAAGCGGCTCGTGGAGGAGGGCGAGGACGTGGTCGTGTTGCTCGACTCGATCACGCGTCTCGCGAGGGCCTACAACCTCGCCGCCCCAGCTTCGGGGCGCATCCTCTCCGGTGGCGTCGATTCGGCGGCGCTCTACCCGCCGAAGAAGTTCTTCGGCGCGGCCCGGAACATCGAGAACGGCGGGTCGTTGACGATCATCGCCAGCGCGCTCGTCGAGACCGGGAGCCGGATGGACGAGGTCATCTACGAGGAGTTTAAGGGCACGGGTAACATGGAGATCCACCTGGAGCGCAAGCTCGCGAACAAGCGGGTCTACCCGGCCATCAACATCGAGGACTCGGGCACGCGCAAGGAGGAGCTCCTCATGGAGTCCGCCGAGGCACAGCGGGTCTGGCAGGTTCGCAGCATCCTGGGCGCGCTCGACAGCAACCAGAAGCTAGAGCTCCTTATACAGAAGCTCAAGGAGACCCGCACCAACGCCGAGTTCCTGCGCGAGCTGCAGCGCGTCCGCAGTTAGGGCGACTTGCAACAACGGGGTGGCCGCGAAGGAGCCTCGCGGCCGCCCTCTCCGCGTCCTTTACAGGCGTAATAGAATAAGCGGGTAGTAGTTAATAGCAGGCGGAGGTTTTAAATGAAGACTGGGATACATCCCGAGTACACGACGACGCGGGTGCATTGCACCAGCTGCGGCACCGACTTCGAGACCCGCTCTACGGCGGGCGACGCGATCACGGTGGACATCTGCTCGAACTGTCACCCGTTCTACACGGGCAAGCAGCGCATAGTCGACACCGGCGGTAGGGTGCAGCGGTTCAGGAATCGCCAGGCCCGCCAGGGATATGGACATCCAGGCGGAGCCGTTCAACTCGATAACCAAGAAGAGCAAGCTCTTCAGGTTACCCATAATCAGGGGTTTCCTCTCGCTCGCTGAGACCCTTTGGCTCGGTATGAAGGCGCTGACCATCTCGACCAACATCGCACTCGGCGAGGAAGAGAACCTCTCCAAGAAGGAGGTCGTGGGGACGATGGTCTTCGGGCTCGTCCTCGCGTTATTGCTCTTCCTCGCCGCGCCCGTCCTTGGGACGAAGGGCGTGGGATGGCTTATAGGCAACAGCATCGACAACCCGATCCTCTTCAACCTCGTGGAGGGTGCGATCCGGATCGGGATCTTCATGCTGTATCTGGTCGGTATCACCGCGGTCAGCAAGGACATCAGACGCTTTTTCGCCTACCACGGCGCGGAGCATAAGGCCATAAAGGTCTACGAGAGGGGCGAGGAACTGGTCCCCGAGAACGCCCGAAAGCTCGACACGAGCCACGTTCGCTGTGGTACGAGCTTTATCCTGTACGTGCTGGTCCTGAGCATCCTGGTGTTCAGCCTGCTCCCCATCGACTGGTGGGTCGAAGCGGTCGCGAGCCGCGTCGTAGTCATCCCGCTCGTCGCGGGCATCGGCTTCGAGTTCATCATGTGGAGCGCCCGCAACCAGGGCAACCCCCTGGTAAAGGCCCTGATCTGGCCGGGCCTGCAACTCCAGAAGCTGACCACCCGCGAGCCCACCGACGATCAGGTAGAAGTCGCGATGGCTTCCCTGAAGAAGGTACTCGCCAAGGAAGAAGAGGCCAGGATTAAGCCCGACCCCACGGGCCAACTGGTAATTTAGTAAGACTTCAAAGCTTAGCAAGAGTTTAGGAACACATGGATCAACAGGTACTAAAACTGGCCGAGGAGACGCTCGCGCGCCACAAGGCGCTCGCGGACGAGCTCTCGGATCCGAACATTTACTCCGACCAGCGCCGCTACGCCGAGGTCGCCAAGGAGCACTCGAAGATGAGGCGGGGCGCAGAGTGGTCCCAGGGGCTGCTCGACGCCGCCGAGGAGGCTCGGGAGGCGCGTGAGTTGATCCCCACGGAACGTGTACCGAAGACCGAGAGTCAGGGGCGCATCCACACTTCGACCGCGACGGTGGCGGTGTTGCCGGAGGCTGAGGAGGTGGAGGTCGAGGTCGCCCAGAACGACCTTGAGGTCGACGTTTACCGTTCGAGCGGCCCCGGCGGGCAGAGCGTGAACACGACGGACTCCGCGGTCAGGATCACGCACAAGCCCACGGGACTCGTGGTCACGTGCCAGGACGAGAAGAGCCAGCTCCAGAACAAGGAGCAGGCGATGAGGATACTCAGGTCGCGCCTTCTGGAGCGCGAGATGCGCGAGCGCCAGGAGCAGGAGGGCGCCCTCAGGCTTGCCCAGGTCGGCTCGGGCGACCGCTCGGCGAAGGTGCGCACCTACAACTTTCCCCAGAGCCGCATCACCGATCACCGCATCGGCCTTACCTCCCACAACCTCGAGGGCACCCTGAACGGAGACCTCGAAGAGTTCACGCGGGCCCTGGCCGCCAAGGAGCGGTCCGACCGCCTCGCCGCCGAGGCCGCCGGAACCCCTGGCTGAAGACGGAGGTGGGCCAACGCGCTGGCTAGCGACATCTAGCGCTCGTCAAGCCGTCTGGCACGCCGTCGAGAGGCTCGAGAATGTGGGCGTGCCCGAGCCTGCTGCCTCCGCCGAGGTGCTACTCGCCGAGCTGCTCGGCGTGAGACGGAGCGAGCTTGCCTCTTATCCGGGGCCGCTGAGCGAAGAGCAGGCGGCGCTCTACGAGGGCTGGATCTCACGCCGTGTAAAGCGTGAGCCCGTGCAGCGCATCCTCGGATACGCCTACTTCCGCAACCTGCGGCTGGAGCTCGACGAGCACGCTCTGATCCCGCGTCCCGACACCGAGAGCGTCGTGGATGCCGCCCTCGAAGCCGTAGATCGCCGGGACGGCTCCTGTCGCGTCCTCGATGTCGGTACCGGCTCCGGTACGATCTCCATCTCCATCGCTCAGGAGCGTTCCTCTTGTGACGTTCACGCCACCGATTATTCGGAAGGGGCGCTCTGGATCGCCCGCCGCAACGCGGAGCGGGCGGGGGCGAAGGTCCGGTTTCACCGCGCGGATCTAACCTCCGGCCTCGACGCCCTCGAAGGCAGCGTCGAATTGCTCGTCTCCAACCCCCCATATGTGAGGAGCACGGACATCCCGGACCTCGCCCCCGAAGTCCGCGACTGGGACCCGCACCCCGCCCTCGATGGCGGTCCCGACGGCCTCGATTTCTACCGGCGCATCTTCGCCGGAGCCGCGCCGCTGCTTGCGGACGGGGCGGACGTGGTGCTCGAGGTGGGGGATGAGCAGGCGGAGGAAGTGCTCGAGATAGGACGGTGCGCCGGATATATCCCGCTAGGGACGCACCCGGACTTGGCCGGGACGCCCCGGGCCGCGCTGCTGCGCTGGGGTTCGAGTTGAGGTACGTCTCCGCGGCGGAGGCCGGGGAGTTACTACGGGAGGGCAGTGTGGGACTTATCCCCACCGAAACGGTCGTCGGGCTCGTAGCGGGGGAGGCCGGTCTGTCGCGGCTGTTCGAGATCAAAAGCCGCGATTCCGGCAAGCCCATCGCCGTGCTCTGCGGATCCACGGAGGAGGCTCTCGCCCTGGGCCACAATATACCGCCGCTCGCCCGATCTCTAGCGGACCGCTTCTGGCCCGGTTCGTCCTCTGGTGGGAGCGCCCCGCGTGCTCTGGAAGAGGTGGACCCGGCGATCTCCGCTGCCGTGGATTTCGTCGTCAGGGGCGAGCCGGGGAGCGGGGAAGCCTCGGCCGTCGTGGATCTCTCGGGGGACAATGTGCGGCTCCTGCGCGCCACGAAAAGTCTTACGGAGGACGAGCTGACGCGGTTGGCTAAAGGTTAAGCTGTGGAGTAGTTTGGGCCTGGTCCACAGACTGGCAAGCCATTCGACACTAACGCAGCCTTTGCCGGTAGGGTTCTTCGCTTCCTACGCGATTCAGGCATAAGCGTCGAATCCTCCCGAAAGGCTATCCCCACGACAAGCGAGCCACTAACGACGGTTGGGGTGGGGTACAGCTAACCATCGCAGACACGGGCAGATCCTCGGGGTGCGCTAACCGCCGTCGGGCTGAGGCCGAATCTCCCGGCTCCGCGCCCATTCGCGTACCCTGCGTACCCAGGCCGGGCGCCTCGTCTTCAGGCCCTCCTTGACGAAGCGCGCGAGTACGTCGCTCGTCAGGGGAGGCAGGACGAATGCTCTCAGCGATCTCCTCGTAGCGGAGCTCCTCGCCACGCAGCCCGAACATCTCCATCCGACCGCCAGAGTAGCGCCAAATCTCCGCGACGCCTACCTGCGCGAAGATCGGCAGCTTGTCCAGGGAGGGGTTCGTGACGTCCACTTCGAAGACCAGGTCGGGCGGCGGGTCTCCCGCGTCGAGATCTATGTCCTTCTTACCCCGTACATGCTCGATATCCTGGAAGTAGAAGCACTCGTCGGGCTCGAAGCCGCGCGCGAGATCCTCGCGCTTGAACGTCGTGGAACCGGCGCCCTCTACGTCAACGTCCAACTCCACCGCCAGCTCCTCGACCAGCAGAGCGACGACGCAGCTTATCGACTCGTGGCCTTTGGACGGGCTCACGATCTCCAACACACCCCGGTCGTAGAAGAAGCGCGGCACCGGACGCTCCTCGCGCTCGGAGATCAGACGCTCGTAGGTCTCCCAGCTGACATTCCGGAGGAGCACCCTCTGTTCCGTCGGACCCTTTACCAACTCTATGCAAGCCTCCGCAACCTCTTTTCCCCGCCACGCAAGTTTACAGCCTGATCTTCGTGACGTCGTTAGCGCACGTAATCCTCGCCGTGAATGTCCTGAAGGGACGGCGCTTTTCTCGAGCTACGAGCCGCCTCCAGGTCGTCGGGAGATTCAGCTCCCCAAGCCCGCGCTGTATGGCCGAAGCCTCACCGGCCGCGAACCACCTCATGGCGCGTTTGAGGGCGCCCCGGGTAGCGTTTATACTCCGCGTACGAGCACGCAAGTGTCGGGAGGCTTCGAAGCGCGAAATTTCCACCTCGTACGGAGCACGGTCGTGTACCGGGGACGGCGAGGTTACGGGTATACTCACGACGGTATTCCGCTTCGTTTACACTCTATGCTAAACCTGAATGGGAGGTAAAAGGTGATAGGTCCGTACACCGAGGTTGATTCTGAAGTTCAGGCGGCGCTCGATGGGGAGTTGGAGCGCCAGCGGGCGACGATCGAGTTGATCGCCAGCGAGAACTTCGCGTCGCCGGCGGTGTTGGCGGCGCAGGGTTCGGTATTGACGAACAAGTACGCGGAGGGCTACCCGGGGAAGAGGTACTACGGGGGCTGCGAGCAGGTCGACAAGGTCGAGGTTCTGGCCATCGAGCGGGCGAAGGAGATCTTCGGGGCGGAGCACGTGAACGTGCAGCCGCACTCGGGGAGCCAGGCGAACGAGGCGGCTTACGCGGCTCTCATCGAGCCGGGGGACAAGGTCTTGTCGATGGACCTCGCGCACGGCGGGCACCTCACGCACGGGATGAGGATCAACTTCTCGGGCCGGACGTACGACTTCGCCCACTACGGGGTCGGCGAGGACGGATACATCGACCATGATGAGGTGCGCGAGATCGCCTTGCGGGAGAGGCCGCGCATGATCATCGCCGGTGCGAGCGCCTATCCGCGCGTCTTCCACTTCGACAGGTTTCGCGAGATCGCCGACGAGGTCGGGGCGTTTTTCCTGACCGACATGGCTCACATCGCCGGGCTCGTCGCCGCGGACGTCCATCCCTCCCCGGTACCCTACTGCGAGATCGTCACCACCACGACCCACAAGACCCTGAGGGGGGCGCGCGGCGGCATGATCCTGTGCCGCGAGGAGTTCGCCAAGAAGGTCAACAGCCGCGTCTTCCCGGGCATGCAGGGTGGTCCTCTCATGCACGCCATCGCGGGCAAGGCGGTCGCCTTCGGGGAGGCCCTGCAGCCCGAGTTCAAGGACTACGCCCGCAGGGTCGTGGACAACTGTCGGGCTATGGCGGAGGGGCTTATGGAGGGTGGGATAAATCTCGTCTCCGGCGGGACGGACAACCACCTGATGCTCGTTGACCTGCGCGGCACGGGCATCAACGGCAAGGAGCTCGAGGAGCTCCTGGACCGCGTGGGCGTGACGTGCAACAAGAACATGATCCCCAACGACCCCGAGCCCCCGACCGTAACCAGCGGCGTCCGGCTCGGGACGGCGGCGATGACCACGCGCGGGATGGGCGAGGAGGAGATGCGCGAGATCTCCGAGATAATCGTCGGGGCCGTGCGCGGCGAGACGGACGGTTTAAGCGCCAGGGTCGCCGCCCTGACGGAGGCCTTCCCGCTCTATGCTTGAGGCGAAGAACCTGCACGTCGTGGACGGGCCGCTCGCCCGCCAGAAGCTCAAGGTCTTGCGCGACGAGAACACCCGCACGCCGGAGTTCAGGCAGGCAATGAAGGAGCTCGCCCTCATCGTGGTCGCCGAGGCGACCCACTCGATGCCCACCAACACCGTGCGCGTCAGGACGCCGCTCGCGGAGACGGAGGTGGAGGAGATCGCCGGCCCCGTCTGCCTGGTGCCGGTCCTGCGGGCCGGCCTCGGGATGCTCGAAGGCGCCCTCGCCCTGCTGCCCGACGCGACGGTCGGCTTCATGGGCCTGCAGCGGGACGAGGAGACCGCCGAGCCGGTCGAGTACTACGTCAACCTACCCCGCAACCTGGAGGAGTACCTCGTCCTCGTCCTCGACCCGATGCTCGCGACCGGGGGGAGTCTCTCCGCGACCTTGGGCAAGCTAAAGGAGTACGGGGCGCGTTGGATCTCCTGCGTGCACGCCGTCGCCGCCGCGCCCGGCGTCGAGCGGGTGACCGGAGAGCACCCCGACGCGAGCTTCTACACCGCCGCCGTCGACCCGGAGCTCGACGAACGGGCATTCATCGTGCCGGGCCTCGGTGACGCGGGGGACAGGCTGTATGGAACGCTTTAAGGACCCCTCGATCGAGACCTCGGGGCAGCACGCCGCGCTCAAGAAGGCGCGTCCTTCGTGGGACGAGTACTTCATGCGCATCGCCCACGAGGTCGCCACCCGCTCGACCTGTCCCAGGTTGGCCGTAGGGGCCGTGGTCGTGCGGGACAAGAGAATACTCACGACCGGCTACAACGGGAGTCCTTCCGGGATGCCGCACTGCGAGGACGTGGGGTGCCTCATAAGGGTCGTGGACGGTCGGGAGAGCTGCCAGCGCACGCTCCACGCCGAGCAGAACGCTATTATTCAGGCCGCCTACCACGGGGTGTCCGTGCGCGACTCCGTCCTCTACTGCACCCACCAGCCTTGCCTGTTGTGCGTGAAGATGATCATGAACGCCGGGATCGAGGAGGTTCGCTACACCGGCGGCTACCCTGACCCGCTCGCCGTGGAGCTCGCCGCCGAAGGGGGACTCGGAATGGTCCAACTCGCCACCGAGAAAGACGAACGACATTGATCCAGGTGGCGAAAGTTTGAAACCGTACGCAACATTTCGCCTGCGCGATATGGTATATTTTAAGCGATGCCAAACAGCGCTTTTTACGGGAATAACGTGAGAAACGACTACGCCCGTTTCATTATTCTCGGGTTCACTTTCGTCCTAATCCTCGGCATCCTCACCGTGGCCGGTTTCTTCGTAGATAGGTTGCTCGGGACGCTTCCGCTCTTCCTTCTAGTTGGTCTGGGAGTCGGGTTCGCCGGAGGCTTATATTACATGTACGTGGCCCTTCAGAACCTGGACGGTGGATGAGCGAGCACTGGCGGCTGGCCTTCCGGTACGCGGCATGGGTGTCCGCGGGGGCGGCTCTGACGGGGGCGGTGATCTGGCTTCTCTTCGACGGGGCTTACGCCCTGGCCTTTGTTTATGGTGTTGCCGTGGGGATGGTAAGCTTCGTCTCGACGGCGCTTACTGTGTCGTTGCTGACGAGGCGCTCCCACTTCTGGCGGCTGGTCGGGGTGGGCTCTTTCGTGGCGCGATACGGGTTTGTGGCGATCGGTCTGGGGGTACCAGCATACTGGGGTCTCTGGCCGGTGGTCATCATGCTGGTCGGCTTCGCCGGAGCGTACCTGGCGGAGAACGTAGTGTTATTGCCGAGGGTGTTAATAATGAAGAGCGACGCCGGACGTCCGGCGGGCCAGAGAGTGAGAGGCGGGTAGGAGCTTCATGAGTATGCTGGCACTGGCGCAGGTCAGCCAGGAAGAGCTTCAGAAAGAGATCCTGCACACCTGGGAGAGCGCCAGGGAGTGGGACATCCCTATTCATATTGGGCCGGTGGACATCTCCATAAACAAGGCCGTGTGGTTCTTGTTTATCGGGGCGGCGGTGACGTTCCTGATCTTGTTCATCGGCAGCAGGCTGCTCAAGGATCGGCCAGGCGCGTACCAGGTGATCGTGGAGGAACTCTACGGTTTCGGGCGCAAACAACTCGCCGGACAGATGGGTGAGGAGGGGATGAAGTTCCTCCCCTACACGCTCTCCCTCTTCGTGTTCATTCTGGTGCTGAACCTCATAGGTCTTATCCCGGGTTCGTATCCGGTGACGAGCAACATCTCGTTCACCCTCGGGTTGGCTATTTTTACGCTCCTTATCTACAACTTCGTGGGCATCAGGCGCAACGGCCTCGGGACCTACCTGAAGAGCTTCGTGCCGCCCGGCATGCCGGCCAAGCCGATCATGGTTCCGTTCATGTTCTTCATCGAAGCTTTGCAGCAGTTCGTCACCCAGCCCTTGACGCTCGGGATGCGGCTCTACGCCAACATATAGAGTTGGCGATGAACGCGGGGGAGGATCACTAAGCAGCAAAGGCGCGAGCAAACGCTCGCGGAGAAAGTTAGCGGAGGCAGAGTATGAGAAAGGAGCTGTAAAGATGTTGATGGCAGCGATTGAGGCGTTGGGCGTCGTGCTGGCTCTATTCCAGCAGGAGCAGAAACTCATAGGGGTAGGCATCGCCGCCGGTACGGCGGTAATCGGACCGGGCGCGGGTATGGGGTACCTGATCGGCCAGACCATCGCGAGCATCCACCGCCAGCCGGAGCAGTTCGACCAGACGAGGACGCTGATGTTCCTCGGCATCGGACTCGTCGAGGCGTTCGCCCTCTACGGCATAGTCTTCGCCCTACTCATCGCCTTCGTCCTTTAAAGGCAGAGAAGGCTAGAGAAGAAGAGGAAAGCGTATGCTTGACCCAACAGGTATTTTCGACCTGCCGAACACGAGCCTGATCTTTTGGGAGATCATAACCTTCCTGATCCTGCTCTTCCTGCTCTGGTACTTCGTCTTCCCTCCGATACGGGACCAGATCCAGCAGCGCCAGCAGTCCATCGAGCAGGCCATAGACGAGGCGGAGCAGACCAGAAGTGAGGCCCGCGAACTCCTGGAGGAGTACCGCCAGCAGATCCGGGAAGCCCGCGAAGAGGCGCGTGAGATCCGTGAGGAGGCCCGCAGGGAGGGCGATCAGCAGCGCGAGCGGGCCAAGAAGGAGGCCCGCGAGGAGAGCGACCGGATCGTACAAAGGGCCCGCGAGGAGATACAGCGCGAGCGGGAGTCGGCCCTGCGCGAGGTGCGCCAGGAGGTTGCCGGCATGGTCATACAGGCCTCCGAGCAGATCCTGGGCCGCTCGATAGACCACGACGAGCACGAGCGACTAATCTCCGAGGCCCTCGACGAGCTCGAGACCGAGGTTGCCGGGGCGGGCGCCGGGGACGGCAGGTAGCGTTTGAGCGCGGTATCCACCTACGCTCAGGCACTTTTCGAAGCCGCCCGCGAGCGCGAAGAGATCGAAGAGACCCTGGAGAACCTCAAAGAGTTCTTGGGCGTTCTCCACGAGAGCGATGAACTCAGGGAGTTCTTCTACGGGACCCACATCCCCGAGTCGCAGAAGCGGCGGGCCATAGACGCCCTGACAGAAGAGATGACCACCTCGACGAGGAACTTCCTCAAGATCCTTATAGACAATGGCCGCACGGAGATCTTCGAGGATGTGGTACCGCGCTACGAAGATCTCGTCGAGGAGTACCAGGGGAAAGTGGAGGTCGAGCTTACTACGGCGGTGGAGCTTTCCGACGAGATGCTCGACCGGTTTGAAGGGTGCCATCACTGACTACGAGAACCGGGCCCGTACCGAGGAGGTCGGACAGGTTTTGCAGGTTGGGGACGGGATCGCGCAGGTGCATGGCCTGGCGAACGCGATGTACCAGGAGATGCTCGAGTTCGAGGACGACCGTGGCGAGACGACCATGGGCCTCGCCATGAGCCTCGAAGAGGACAACGTCGGCGTTATCATCATGGGTAACGACAGGTGGATACGAGAGGGGAGCACCGTCCGGCGCACGGGACATCTCATGAGCGTCCCGGTAGGTAACGCCGTGCTGGGTCGGGTCATTAACGCCGTCGGGGAGCCGATGGACGACAAGGGACAGATCGAGTACGAGGAGACTCGCCCCGTCGAAGAGGTAGCGCCGTCGGTCATGCACCGTCAGGACGTCGACACGCCCTTGCAGACCGGCATCAAGGCCATAGATGCGATGGTCCCAATCGGGCGTGGCCAGCGCGAGCTGATCCTGGGCGACCGCAAGACCGGCAAGACTACACTGGCCGTGGACACCATAATCAACCAGCGCGACCAGAACGTGAAATGCATCTACGTCGCCATCGCCCAGAAGGACTCTACCGTGGCGGGGGTTGTGAGCACGCTCGAGGAGCACGGGGCGTTGGACTACACGGTTGTCGTCAACGCGCCCGCCCATGAGGAGGCGACGTTCCACTACCTCGCGCCCTATGCGGGGACCGCCATCGGCGAGTACTTCATGGAGCAGGGCGAGGACGCGCTGATCATCTACGACGACCTCTCTAAGCACGCCAATGCCTACCGGCAGTTGATGCTTCTGTTGCGGCGTCCGCCGGGACGCGAGGCGTTTCCGGGGGACATCTTCTATCTGCACTCGCGCCTCCTGGAGCGGGCGGCCCGGATGAACGACGAGCACGGCGGCGGTTCCTTGACCGCGCTACCGATCGGCGAAACCAAGGAGGGGGACATCTCGTCGTACATCCCGACGAACCTCATCTCGATCACGGATGGCCAGATCTTCCTCGACTCGGATATGTTCAACTCGGGCCAGCGGCCGCCCATCGACGTCGGCAACTCCGTTAGCCGGGTGGGCGGCGATGCCATGATCGATGCCATGGACGACGTTACCGGTACGCTCAGGCTGGATCTGGCCCAGTACTTCGAGCTCCAGAGCTTCGCTCAGTTCGGGAGCGATCTGGACGAGGCCACCCAGCAGACTTTGGCCCGCGGCGAGCGGACCATGAACATGCTGCAGCAGGACGAGCACGACGTCATACCGGTCGAAGAGCAGGTCTGCCTGATCTTCGCGGTCACCAACGGCCTACTCGACGACATCGACGCGGACAACGTCGTCGACTGGCAGCGCCAGTTTCGGGAACACCTCAAGAACAGCCACGAGGATCTCCTCAATAACATCCGGGAGACGCAAGAGTTCTCCGACGAGGACGAAGAGGCGCTCAGGGAAGCGATCGAGAACTTCAACGAGGGCTACGAGCCCGAGAGCGGCGGCGTGGTCGAGGTCGGAGGCACGGGAGAGGACGAAGAGGAAGAGGGCGAAGAGGAAGAGGAGGGCTAGGGATGTCGCTTCAAGACATGAAGCGGCAGATCCAATCTGTCGACAACACCGCCAAGATGATGGAGTTCCGCCAGGAGCAGGACGCGGATATCGTTCAGGTTGTGACCGGTCGTAAGGCGGTGGAGTTTTTCCGGTTTGGGAGGATTAACCTCGAAGAGGCGTTCACCGGGTTCTCTGACGAACCCAGTTTCGAGAAGGCTCAGGAGATCGGGCGCCATCTCACGCGGCTTTTTGAGGACGAAGAGGCCGACGAGGTGTACCTGGTTTACAACCAGTTTCAGAGCGCCCTCGTCCAGCGGGCCACCATCACCCGCCTTCTGCCCGCGGCCCCGGACAACGTGGATGAAGAGGACGAGGAAGATGGGGAAGAGGAGGGTGGCAACCCCGTCGAGTTCATTCCCGAGGCTGAGGAGCTTCTCGAGCGCCTCGTGCCGAAGTACGTGGAGACGCTCCTGTTCCGTGCGCTCTTCGAGAGCGCGGCTGGGGAGCACGGGTCCAGGATGTCGGCCATGAAGAGCGCGACAGATGCCGCCAACGAGATGTCCGAAGATCTCAAGCAGCAGATGAACAAGGCGCGCCAGGCCGCGATAACCCAAGAGATCATCGAGATAGCCGCCGCCGCCGAGGCCCTCGGCGGCTAGAACGAGTTTAGGAGGTTCTTGCGTGAGCGAGAGCGATAACAGAGAGCACTTTAGCATTCCCAGAGATCCCGAGGCTCCCGAGCAAGCTTCGGGAGCACAGCAGAGCTCCGGACAACAAGTAGAGAACGGCTCCCGTGACGGGGAAGGGGACGGACAGGCCGACGGCGGGCAGCAGGCTCAGGCCCAAGTAGAGTCCCAGCAGGAGGCTCAGGGTAGCGTAGGGGAGATGATCGAGATCAAGGGGGTCGTGGTAGACGTCCGCTTCGACGCGGACGAGATCCCCGAGATCTACAATGCGCTTACGGCCTCGTTCGAGGTCGAGGGAGTCGAGAACACGGTGACGCTGGAGGTCCAGCAGATCGTCGGCGACGATACGGTGCGGGCGATCGCGATGGGCACTACGGACGGCATGAGTCGCGGTCTGGAGGTCCATGACACCGGAGGACCCATCGCGGTGCCGGTCGGTAAGGCAGTCCTCGGGCGCGTGGTGGACGTGCTCGGCCAGCCAATAGACGAGAAGGGCCCGATCGAGGACGCAGATGATACCTGGGCCATACACCGCCCGGCCCCGGCCTTCACGAACTTGAGCACCTCGCAGGAGGTGTTCCAGACCGGCATCAAGGTCATAGACCTTATGTGCCCTATCTTGAAGGGCGGCAAGGTCGGCCTCTTCGGAGGGGCCGGGGTCGGCAAGACGGTCGTAATCACCGAGCTCATAAACAACATCGCTCTCGAGTATGAGGGCACCAGCGTCTTTGCTGGGGTGGGCGAGCGGACGCGCGAGGGGACCGAACTCTACGCCGAGATGGATGAGGCCGGCGTTATGGAGAACACGTCGATGGTCTTCGGCCAGATGAACGAGCCACCCGGCGCTCGCTTCCGCGTGGGGCTGACCGGGGTGACCTTGGCCGAGTACTTCCGGGACGTCGACGAACAAGACGTGCTCCTGTTCATCGACAACATCTTCCGCTTCGTACAGGCCGGCACCGAGGTCTCCTCGCTCATGGGCCGGATGCCCTCCGAGGTCGGCTACCAGCCCACGCTTGCCACCGAGATGGGCTTCCTTCAGGAGCGGATCACCTCGACGAAGCAGGGCTCGATCACGAGCTTCCAGGCGGTCTTCGTCCCGGCTGACGACTACACCGACCCGGCTCCGTTCACCGTGTTCACCCACCTCGACTCGACGGTGGAGCTGACGCGAGACCTCGCCGAGCAGGGCATCTACCCGGCGGTTGACCCGCTGACCTCCAACTCCTCTATTCTGGACCCGAGCGTCGTCGGAGACGAGCACTACCAGGTGGCCCAGGGGGTGCAGCACATCATGCAGCGCCAAAAGGAGCTGCAGGACATCATCAACATCCTCGGGATGGATGAGCTCTCCGAGGAAGACAAAATCATGGTCAACCGGGCGCGCAGGATACAGCGTTTCCTCTCGCAACCGTTCTTCGTGGCCCAACAGTTCACGGGTATGGAGGGCAAGTTCGTGGAACTGGAGGACTGCATCCGCTCCTTCAAGGAGATCGTCGAGGGGAAGCACGACGATCTGCCGGAGCAGGCCTTCTACATGGTCGGCAACATCGACGAGGCTGTCGAGAAAGCCAAAGGCATGAGCGGCGAGGAGGAAGAAGAGGACGAGGAGGAAGAGGACTCCGAAGACGGGGATAACTCCGAGAACGGGGATAACTCCGAGAACGACGAGGAATAGTGTCCGAGGAAGGGAACCAGCAGCAAGAGGGGCGCCAGCTCTTCTGCCGGGTCATCACGCCGGAGAAGGTGATCTACGATGGCGAGGCGGACCTGGTGGTCGCGAGGATCGCCGATGGTGACATCGGGGTCAAGAGGGACCACGCGCCAGTCGTCTCCACGGTCGAGCCCAGGGAAGTCAGGATTTACCAGGACGACGAAAAGTACGTCTTTGCAACCTCCGACGGCTTCTTCAAGGTCTCCGAGAACCTGGTGCAGATCCTGGTCGAAGAGGCGGCTGCCCCCGACGAGATAGATGTCGAGGAGGCCGAGAGCCGTGTGGAGAACGCCGAGAACGAGCTCTCGGAGCTCTCCGAAGACGAAGAGGATAGCGAGAGGCAACGAGCCGACATCGAACGCCGCCGCCAGGTTGCGGAGAATCTCGTGCGCGTCGCCCGCGAGTACGGCGAAGGATAGGACCGTAGGAGGTTAGACCCGGGCCGGGGGAGCGGCCCGGGCCTCCTTATGCGTAGCGAAGGTGTTGCGCGGGTGTAGCCGTTTTGTAATGTGCGTCTTGCATAATGCGCCGGTACGAGTCCGGACGGTTCGAGCGAGAAGTACGTCAGTGGGAGGATGGTCATGGAGAGGTTCTTCGTCGAGGGAGGAAGCCGGCTCTACGGTGAGGTGGAAGTCTCCGGTGGCAAGAACGCGGCCCTGAAGCTGATCGCCGCTGCGCTACTCGCTCCTGGCAGGTCCGTCCTCCACAACGTTCCGCGCATAAAGGACGTGGAGACGATGCTCGCCGTCCTCGACGGTCTGGGCGCGAAGACGGAGTTCTCCGGCAACACCCTCTCCATCGACGCCTCCACCGTCGATTCGTACACGGCCCCGTACGACCTCGTGCGCCAGATGCGGGCGAGCATCGTGGTCCTCGGGCCGCTGGTCGCCCGTTTCGGGGAGGCCGAGGTCTCGGCGCCGGGCGGGTGCAACTTGGGTCTGAGGAAGTTCAACTTCCACCTCGACGGCCTGCGGGCGTTGGGAGCGGAGGTGGGGTTGGACCACGGCTTCATCGAGGCCACGGCCCCACGTGGCCTCCGGGGCGCGGAGATCAACTTCGAGTACCCGAGCGTCACCGCGACCGAGAACGTGATGATGGCCGCCGTACTGGCTCGGGGCACGACCATTATCGAGAACGGCGCCCGCGAGCCCGAGGTCGTCGCCCTGGCGGACTTTTTGAACCTGATGGGCGCCAGCATCTACGGCGCCGGCACGGGCCGCATCCTCATCGAGGGTGTCGACGAACTCTCGCCCGTCGAGTACTCCGTGGTGGGCGACCGCGTAGAGGCCGGCACCTTCCTGATGGCGACCGCCGCGACCGGCGGCGACGTTACCGTCAAGGGAGTGGACCCGGACCACCTCAAGATGGAGCTCCCCAAGCTGCGCGAGATGGGCATAGACCTGACGTACGTCGAGGGCGGCATCCGGGTGCGGGTGGACGACCCGGGCGCGCTCGGCAGCGTGGACGTCGCGACGCTCCCGTTCCCCGGCTTCGCCACCGACCTTCAGGCCCAGATGATGGTCCTCCTCACCCAGACCTCCGGGGCCGGCATCATCACCGAGAACGTCTACGAGAACCGCCTCCAGGTCGCCGAGGAGCTGAACCGCCTGGACGCCGGTATCGACCTCTTCGGCGGCCACCGGGCGCTCGTCAAAGGTCCCAAGCGGCTCTCCGGCACCATCGTCCAGTCGCCGGACCTGCGGGGCGGGGCGGCCCTCGTCATGGCCGGCCTCGTCGCCGAGGGCACCACGATCGTCGACGGCGCCAGGCACATCCTGCGCGGCTACGAAGGCTTCGAGGAGAAGCTGACGTCTCTGGGCGCCACCGTCGCCCTCGGGTCCGAACCCGCTTTGCAGCGCTAGCCTCCGAGCTCCAACCCCTACCTCCAGGCCACAAGAAGTGTGAGTCTGATGTAGCTTCCGTTTGCCGCGGAACGAGCGGGAGTGCCGAGAGACTAATTCGGGTACGATTGGTGGTATGTGCCGTTGGCGGCGAACAGGACCGAGGTTCTCGGGCTCACGCGGCGGCTGATCCGTTACCGGTCGTACACGCCTGGAGGGGCTGAGTCCACGATCGATTTCATCAGCGGCTGGTTCGAGGCGCGGGGGTTGGAGACGGCGCGTTACAAGGGCGCGGGGCTGCACGGCGAGATGTCTTCGCTCGTGGTGCGGGTCGGTTCGGGGAAACCCAGGATCCTGCTGCACGGCCATGCGGACGTGGTGCCCGGGGACGAGGAGCAGTTCGAGGCTCTAGAGCGAGACGGCGAGCTCTTCGGCCGCGGCGTCTACGACATGAAGGGCGCTCTGGCCGCGATGATGTACGCGGTCGAGGACCTGCACGTTACTGGCTGCGACGCGACGGTGGAGCTTCTCATCGTCCCGGACGAGGAGAGGGAGCACGGGGGGACCAAGGGGGCGGAGGTCCTCATCCAGAACGGGCACACGGGCGACTTCCTCATCACCGGCGAGCCGACGGACTTTCACATCGGTTTGCAGGCGAAGGGGGTCCTGGATCTCCGGGTCACCGTGCGGGGCAAGAGCGCGCACGGATCTAGGCCCTGGCTGGGCAAGAACGCGGTGCTTCTGGCTTACGAGCACTACAAGCGCGTACAGGAGCTACCGTTCGCCAAAGAGAGGAGCGAGCTCTTCCCGTACCCGAGCATCAACATGGCCCGGATCGTCGGCGGCGACGTCATAAACCGCGTCCCGGACCGCTGCACCTACGACCTCGACATCCGCTACCTGCCCGAGCAGGACCCCAAGGAGATCACACGCCAGATCCGCTCTATAAACCTCCCTGCGGAGGCGCGGGTGCTCTTCGCGCACGAGCCGACCTACGTCTCCAGAAACAGCCCGTTCGTCAAGACCCTCCGCGAGGTCGCCGCACGACACTTCCACGGCAACCCTGACGGCGTCGGGCGTCACGGCGCCTCCGACATCGTCTTCTTCCAACGCGCCGGCGTACCCGGCGTCGAGTTCGGTCCTATCGGAGGCGGGCACCACGGCCCACGCGAGTTTGTCGTCGCCGATTCCCTGGAGACCTACCGGCAAGTGCTCGTGCAGTTCGTGCAGATACTCGCCGCCAACGGCGCGGGCGACGGAAAGGCCTGTTGAACGCAACTTGCTACTGCTAAGGCATGTTTCGCGGACACGGCGGCTCACTCGTAATCCGCTCACCTATCAGGGAACCCGGGAGCAAAGAAGTTTCACCGCTTTTGAGCTCAGACCACGGAGCATGCGGAGGGCCGGGGCGCTGCGTACCGGCTCTCTGTTGTCGGCGCCTGCCCCTTACCTGTTCGTTTCGGACCCGGCCTCCTGAAAGGGTTCGGCCTCCCCCCGAGGTTGGGCGCCACCGGCGCTGCTCGGTTCGGCCTCGGCTTCGGCTTGCTCCTGGGGTATCGCGCCGCCGGCTATGGCGACCATGCCGTTCTCTATGGAGGATATCTCTCCCCCCGCGCTCGCCCAGACACCGATCGAGAAGCCCTCGTCGACGGGCTCTCCTATCTTCTGCTCGTACTCCACTTCGTCGCCCTCGGAGACGAGCGGCGTGGCCGGCTTCAATAAACCGCCGCCCAGGGGCAGATGCACGCCCGAGATCTTGCCGACCAAAGAGACGATGCCTTCTTCGGGGGGATCGGTCTTTATGCCGGCGTACTCTTTGCCTTGCCTGCCCTTGGGGAGTAATAAGAGGGCGTTCGTCATCCGCCGCACGTAGGCGTCGTCACCCGTCCCCAGCTCCTCGATAGCCATATCGTGCAGGTACGGCCCGCCGTCTATAACCGAGAGGTGGCTAGAGTTCTCGACGTCTAGCCCCGCTATCCCCAGGACCTCGCTCACCGAGGCCCCTATCGGCGTCTCGTAGACCTTTATGTCCATCTCCTCGCCGTAGACGGTGAAGAACGACGTGGTGGTGGGCTTGCCCAAGAAGAGCGCGTTGTAGACGTTGAGCAAGGTCTCCGAGTTATTGACGACGATGCCGACGTCCGGCGGCATCCCCGGGCGCCTGGTGCCGTCGGGCTCATCCATGAACCGGGGCACCCTGGAGTCGGTGGCATGCTTGATGAGGGTCTTCTCCTCGCCCAGGGCGTACGTGTCCGGCACGTAGCGCATATCGAAGACGCCGTCGTCGGCGTGCTCGGCGTAGTCGGCGAACCACTCCCGGTCCTTCTTGTGCACGCCCAAGGAAATCTGCTCCAAGCCGAAGATCGCCTTCATGGCCTCGAAAAGCTGGAGGAACTCCTCGAGGTACTCTTTTTGTACCAGCTTGTCCCCCCAGTAGCCGGGCTCGCTCTCGGTGGCGTTGACGATCAGGTGCGGCTGGGGGTTCTTGTACTTGAAGTACGTCGGGAACCCGCCGCCTCCCGCGCCGACTATGCCGGCCTGGCGCATGATCTCCACGGCCTCTTCAACGCTCAGGGCCTTTACTTCTTCGAGGCTGCGTTGCTTCATCTCGGCCATGATCCATTGCCCCCTAAAGAGTTGTCCGACTAATTGATCCCGAAGCCCGGCGCAATCCCCGAGTAGTCGAACTCAGCGGCCTTGGTGGTGTAGTGCTGCATGTCCTCGGGGACCTCGTCGTCGGGGTAGATGGCCTCCACCGGGCACTCGGGCATGCACATGGCGCAGTCGATGCACTCCTCGGGGTTGATTAGATAGTGGTCCCCCTCGTCGTAGATGCAGTCAACCGGGCATACCTGCACGCAAGCGGTGTTCTTCGTGCCGATACACGTTTCGGTTATAACGTAGGTCACTACCGTTCCTCCTCTTCTGAGCGTTCCTACTTTCCGCTGGTACCAGCCTCTATAGTGATGCTCCTTCCTAAAGGTTCCCGAAGGTTATAGTCTAACCGATCAGAACTTCCCGAAGGCTAGTCTAGCCAATCAGAAAACGTTGTCAACAAGACGAGCTGACCTTCATCGAGAAGCTCGGACAGTGATAAAAGGAGGGAATGACTACTCTAACGGCAAGGCCGGCGACGGGAGCGGCTAAACGCTCTTTGCTACTGTTAGTAGCTTCTTGAAAGTTGCGTGTAACGCGGGTATATTGCGTCTGGTTTCCGGTAGCGTTTCACGGGAAGAAAGGCCCAGAATTTGGCGCTAGCCCTGTTGCAAGGAACGCAGGAGATTAGTTACGGCACGCTCTACGTGTACGTCGGCTTGTTCATACTGCTGGTCGTAGGTTTCGTGGCGACGACTCTGGCTTTGGCGCGGCTCATAGCGCCCAGTAGCAGGAGCTCGCGGGAGCAGGGCAAGATTTACGAGACCGGCGAGACGAGTGTCACGGACCCGTGGCGCCCGTTTCCGGTCCGGTACTACGTCTTCGCGCTCCTTGCCTCGGCCTGTACGGCTTCGTGGAGATGGTGATTTTCGTACTCATATTGGCCGTGGGGCTCGCCTACGCCTGGAAGAAGGGGGCACTCGAATGGGTGTGATGCAGAAGTTCAACGAGCCGAACATCATAACGACGAGCACCGACAAGCTCTTTAACTGGGCCAGGAAGAACTCTTTGTGGCCCCTGCAGTTTGGGCTTGCGTGTTGCGCGATCGAGATGATGGCTACCGGCATGGCCCACAACGACCTCGACCGCTTCGGAGCCGGTTTCTTCCCCGCCTCGCCACGCCAGTCGGACGTTATGATCGTCTCCGGCACCGTCACCACCAAGATGGCCGAGCGGATGACGCGCCTCTACGAGCAGATGCCCGAGCCCAAGTGGGTCATCGCGATGGGCGCCTGCGCCATCTCGGGCGGGCCGTTCCTGGACGGCTACTCCGTCCTCATGGGGGCGGACAGGGTTATTCCGGTTGACGTCTACGTGCCGGGCTGCCCGCCGCGGCCGGAGGCCCTTATCTTCGGGGTCATGACGCTCCAGAAGAAGGTCGAGCGGGACCGGCAGGTCGGCTACGAGAAGCCGCGCCCCGCGCTTGTCACCGAGGACGGCGAGTTCCTCGAGTATCTCCCCGAGCGGGAGTACGAGGGGATCAGCGAGGGCAAGGCGCCGCGCTTCGAGAACATAAGGCCTTTGAAGCGCACCTACGTCTTCGAGCGCACGGGCATGCCGCCCGCCGCCCAGACCGACGTCGGCTGGGTTCCGGAGAAGAAGCACGCTGAGCAAGGCGGCGGAGAAGAGGAGCCGGCGAGCCCGAAGGGGAGCCCGGACTACTCCGCCAAAAAGCCCGACGAGTCGAAGGACGAGGGCTCGTAGATGGGCGCAACGCTGCCCCAAAGCGACCTGGAAGGTAGGCCGAAGCGTTACCTCGAGGGTTTTCGCAACCGGCACGGTCTGGAGGAGTCGGGGGTAGAGGGCAACGTCATAACCCTCGTCGTCAAGCCCGGTATCGTGCCGGCCGTTTTGGCGACGGCGCGGGAGTATTTGCAGATCCTGCACCTCTCGTACATCACTGTCGTGGACAGGGTGGGGTCTTTCGAGCTTACGTATGAGTTGCTCGATCTGCGCGGCGTGAGCGTGCGGGTCAAGACGACCATTCAGGGCGAGGAGCCGGTAATAGACACGGTAACGGGGATCTACCCCACCGCCAACTGGCACGAGCGGGAGGCCTACGACATGTTCGGGGTGGCCTTTAAGGGGCACCCGGACCTGAGGCGGGTGTACATGTGGCAGGACCACTTCGACCACCACCCGCTCTTGAAGAGCTTCGAGATCAGCACCAAGCGTACCTTCGAGGGGTTGAGGTGAGAGATGCTTGAACAAGAACGTGTTGCGGAGAGCGCGGCTTTAAGCGGCCGGGCGACCGAGCGGCTGACGAACCCGTACCTCCGGGACGAGTTCGGCCTCGAGACGATAGACCTGAACGTGGGCCCCCAGCACCCGGCGATGCACGGCCTCCTGCGCCTCATCCTGGAGCTCGACGGGGAGACGGTCGTGCGCTGCGATACCGTCATGGGTTATCTGCACCGTTGCCAGGAGAAGATCGCCGAGAACCGGATGTACCCGGCCGTTATCCCTCTGACCGACCGGCTCGACTACTTCGCCAACATGCACATGGAGCACGGCTATTGTTTAGCGGTAGAGGACCTATTAGACATCGAGATACCGCCGCGCGCGGACGCGATCCGCGTCCTGATGTGCGAGCTCATGCGCCTGGCGAGCCACCTTCCTTCCACGGGCTTTCTCATGCTGGAGCTCGGGGCGTTCACGCCGATCCTGTACGCTTTCCGGGAGCGGGAGCGGATACAGAACATCTTCGAGGCGGTCACGGGCGCCAGGATGATGTTCCACTACCTCCGCATCGGCGGGGTGAAGGCGGACCTGCCGGCGGATATACCTGAGAGGATCTGGGAGTACGTCGAGAGCCTGGAGGCGAACCTCCAGAGGGACTTCGTGGACCTCATCGAGGGGAACGAGATCTTCGTCGCCCGCACCCGCGGCGTCGGGAGGATGAGCCAGGAGAAGGCCGTGGAGATAGGCGTGACGGGACCTGCTTTGCGCTGCACCGGCGTGGACTTCGACATCCGGCGCGACTACCCTTACAGCTGGTACCCGAACGTCGAGTTCGACGTCATCACCGACACCGGGGGCGACGTCGAGGCCGGGTACCGGGTGAGGATCGGGGAGATCAAGCAGAGCATAAGGATCGTCAAGCAGGTGTTGGAGAAGCTGCCCGAAGGCGAGGTCATGGGGGACGTGAGCCGCAGGATACGTCCGCCCGAAGGCGAGGGCTTCGGCAGGGTCGAGAGCCCGCGCGGCGAATTCGCGGTGCATGTGGTCTCCGACGGGTCGGACGTGCCCTACCGGGTACACTACCGCGACCCGAGCTTCGTCAACATGCAGCTTCTGCAGGAGATCTTGCCCGGCCACTACCTGCCGGACGTCATCGCGATCATGGGCCTCATAGATCCGGTCTCCGGAGGATGGGACAAGTAGTGGGTACGGTGATCGAGTACTTAAACCAGGAGCCCTGGCGGTTCCTGGTCTCCTTCGCGGCGGTACTGTTCTTGACCCTGAACCTGGCGGCTATCCTCACGATGTCCGAGCGGAAGGTGGCGGCGTACATCCAGGGACGCTACGGCCCTAACCGGGTAGGTCCAAGGGGTCTGTTGCAGCCGTTGGCGGACGTATTCAAGCTGTTCACCAAGGAGAACCTGTCGCCGAGTCGGGCGGATCGTTGGGTCTTCCTCGCGGCGCCCATCGCCATGTTCATCCCGGCGGCGGCCATCTGGTTGGTGGTGCCGTTCGCGCCCGGGGCGGTCGTCGCGGACCTGAACATCGCGCTGCTGTTCTTCATCTCGATAACGTCCATCGGGGCCTTGGGGGTGATCATGGCGGGCTACGGAAGCCGCTCGAACTTCGCGCTCTTCGGCGCTCTCAGGGGCGCGGGCCAGCTGATCTCTTACGAGGTGCCGCTGATCTTGAGCATGCTCGGGGTCGCGGTACTCGCCGGGAGTTTGTCTTTAGTAGATATCGTGGCCGCGCAAGACGGCGGGTTCTGGAACTGGTACTTCTTGCCGCAGTTCCCGATGCTCATCGCGTTCTACGTCGCGGGAATTGCGGAGGTAAAGCGGATCCCTTTCGACCTGCCGGAGGGGGAGAGCGAGATCGTCGGCGGGTTCATGGTCGAGTACTCCGGGATGACCTGGGCCCTGATCCAGGCCTCCGAGTTTGCCTTGATGGGCCTGATATCGGCGATCGGTGCGACGCTGTTTTTCGGGGGCTGGCAGCCGCCGCTCGAGTTTCTAGACTTCGGGAACTTCAACTGGATCTGGTTCGGCCTCAAGGCGGCGCTCATCATGTTTTCCTTCCTGTGGATACGCTGGACCCTGCCGCGCCTGCGCATGGACCAGCTGATGGACTTCGGCTGGAAGATTCTGGTCCCGCTTACCATTCTTTGGCTGTTCGTTACCGCCGGCGCGGTGCTGGCGTTCCCATCGGTTTTCGGATAGAGGAGGGCTCGTAGTATGCCTCAATTGGGACAGGGAGTTTTGAAGGGGATGGGGATCACCCTCAAGCACCTCTTCGAGAAGAAGATCACACGCCAGTACCCTGAGTACAAGCGCGACCTCGGCGAGCGTAGCCGCGGGCTGCTGACGGTGGACATGGACCGGTGCATCGCGTGCCTGCAGTGCATGAGGGTCTGCCCGGACCACTGCATCTCTATCGAGATGACGAAGCGCGACATAGACGGCTCCGGCAAGGCCAAGCCCTACGCGGTCGGCTTCGTGATCGACGACTCGCGCTGCATGTACTGCTCCCTTTGCGTCGAGGTCTGCCCAGTCAACTGCATCTACCACACCGAGGAGTTCGAAGCTCAGGCTTACAACAGGTTGGAGCTTGCCCGCCAATTCGGCGAGCGGCCCGTCGACCCCACGGTGGACCCCAAGCCCGCCGTCAAAAAGAAGAAAAAGCCCGCCAAAAATGCCCCCAAGACCGAAGATCAGCGTGCCGCAACCGTACAGCGTGCCGTAACCGAAAAGGATGAAGCGACTTGATCGTCGCGTTCGCCTTTCTCGCTTCGATGACCCTCCTTTCGGCGCTCGGGGTAGTCTTGAGCCGCAGCGTCGTTCACTCGGCCCTGTTCATGTCGGCCTCTTTCCTGGGGGTCGCCGGCTTCTTCGTGATGCTCAACGCCCCGGCTTTAGCAGCGTTTCAGGTTTTGATCTACGTCGGGGCGGTCACGGTCCTGGTATTGTTCGGGATCATGTTCACCCAAAGGCCCCAAGTCCAGAGCTTCAGGACGATCATCCAGCGCCAGCGCTGGCCGGGCTTCTTCGTCGCCATCGGGGTCGGGGCGTTTCTGGCGTACGTCTTGAGCAAACAGGACTGGTCCGGCACGGAACCGGGGAACGGGCCGCAAGGACCGGGGCCTCTGGGCGAGATACTACTCGGGGTCAACGGGGCGCCGGAGATATTTCAGTTGCTCTTCGAGGTGATCTCGGTGCTGCTTTTGGTGGCGATAATCGCGGCCATCGTGATCAGCCGCCGCAAGAGCGCCGAAGGAGGGACCGACAGGGGGGTGGAGGAGTAGTGCAGCAGTTCCTGGATGCGCTGAGCGCGACCGTGCCGCTGGAGGGGTATCTGGTGGTTGGCGCGATCACGTTCGCCATCGGGGCGTGGGGAGCGCTTATCCGCCGCAACGCCGTGGTGGTGTTCATGTGCATCGAGCTGATGATCAACGCCGTCAACCTCTCGCTCGTGGCGTTCGCGGATTATCTGCCTAACGCAGGCGGGGCGGGGGTGGGCTACGCGGTGCTGGTGATCGCCGTGGCCGCCGCGGAGGTCGCGGTGGGGCTCGCTATCGTGCTGGCAGTGTTCCGCACGCGCAGGACGGTGAACGTGGACGAAGTGAACCTCATGAAGGGGTAGGCTTGTAGATGAACCAGACCGTGGGACAGCAACTGATCATCGCGGCCATCCCGGTCCTCCCGGCGCTGGTCTTCCTGGTCCTGGCGCTCTTCGGACGCTACATCAGTGAGGGCGCCCAGTTCGTCGCCATCTTTGGGGTGGCGACGTCGCTGGTCTTCTCGTGCTTCGCGTTGTTCTTCGTTGCTCGCGACGGGCGGCCGATAGACTTCGCGGTCAACTGGATGGACTTCGGCGCGGGCGGCTCTTTCCAGATGGGGATCTACATCGACGGCCTCGCGGCGGTGATGCTCGTGGTCGTGTGCTTCGTGAGCCTCATGATCCAACTCTACTCCGGGGCGTTTATGCAGGACGACAAGCGCTTCGCCTGGTACTACGCGGTCCTGAACCTCTTTACCGCCTCGATGCTCGGCCTCGTCGTGGCGTCGAACTTTATCGAGCTGTACGTGTTCTGGGAGCTGGTCGGTCTGTGTTCGTATCTCCTGATCGGGCACTGGTTCGAGAAGCCCGAAGCGGCTAGAGCAGCCCAGAAGGCGTTTATCGTGACGCGCGTCGGGGACGCGGCGCTGTTTGTCGGGATCATCATGTTCTGGCGGGCGACGGGGACGACCTCTTACGAGGGTATCTCGCAGGCTGCCCAGGCCGGGTTCGTCGGCGGCTCGTTGTTCACGGCGGCGGTGGTGCTGGTCTTCGTCGGGGCCATCGGCAAGAGCGCCCAGTTCCCGCTGCACGTCTGGCTCCCGGACGCGATGGAGGGCCCGACGCCGGTGTCCGCCCTAATCCACGCGGCGACGATGGTCGCGGCGGGCGTGTACCTCGTGGCGCGGACCTACGACATCTTCGTGCAGAGCCCGACCGCGATGCTCGTGGTTGCGTACATCGGCGGGTTCACGGCGCTCATGGCGGCGACGATGGCGCTGACCAAGAAGGACATGAAGCGGGTCATCGCCTACTCGACGGTCTCGCAGCTCGGGTACATGATGCTCGCTTTGGGGATCGGGGCTTACACGGCGGGGATCTTCCACCTCTACAACCACGCCTTCTTCAAGGCGCTCCTTTTCCTCGGAGCCGGCAGCATCATCTACGCGATGAACAGCTACAACATCTTCGATATGGGCGGGCTGCGGCGCAGGATGCCGGTAACGTTCTGGACGATGGTAATAGCGGGGGTCTCTCTCGCGGGGATCTTCCCGCTCTCGGGCTTCTGGTCGAAGGAGGCCATCGTGGTCTCGGCGTTCGCGGATCACTACTACGTGTTGTTCGCGATGGCCCTGCTGACCGTGTTCCTGACGGCTTTCTACATTTTCCGCGCGATCTTCGTTGCGTTCATGGGTGAGCCCAAGAGCGAGGCGGCCCGTGAGGCGATCGAGTCGCCGGGGATCATGACGGGCCCGATGGTGATTCTGGCCTTCTTCGCGGTGGTTAGCGGGCTGGTCGGTACTCCGCTCAGGGACTTCTTCGCCGAGATCGTCGCGCCGAGCGAGTTCGCCACCGAGACGCTCGCCGTGGAACCGCACGAGTTCAACGTTACGTTGGCGGTGGTCTCGGTGGTCGTGGGGCTCGCCGGGATCTCGCTGGCCTACGCGCTCTACGTGCCCAAGCCGGAGCGGGCGGCGGCGCTGGCTCGCAGGTTCTCGCCCATTTACACCTTCCTGGACAACGGCTGGTACTTCGACGCGCTTTACGACCGGATCTTCGTGCGGCCCGCGATGGCAATCGGTCTCTTTGTTCGCCAGTTCGACCGGCGCGCCCTGGGTAGCTTCGTCACGGGCATCGGTCGGGGCGCTGTTGGGGTCGGGGAGAGGCTCAGGCCGCTGCAGAGCGGCGGAGCGCAGAACTATGCGTTGTTCATATTGGTCAGCGTTCTCCTCCTCGGGGTGATCGTTGGCGCCCAGTACGCCTTCTTGACGGTCGCCCTGATCGCCGTGATAGCGCTGGCCGCCGTGGCTCTGGGGGCGCGACTGTGATCACCACCATAACCATCTTCTTGCCGCTGGTAGGCGTCCTCCTCATGCTCCTCATGAGGAACGCCGACGAGAGAACTACCCGCTACACCGCTCTCGGGGTCGCGGCGGCGCCGCTCCTGCTCGTCCTCTACGTCTATTTCGCGCACGGCGACGATCTGGGCAACGCGCTGCTGACGCAGAGCTTCGACTGGGTCTCTTCCCTGGGCATCGGATACCGGGTCGGGCTCGACGGGCTCGGGTTCGGGATGTTCTTCCTCTCGGCTCTTCTTACGCTCATCGCCGTGGTCGCTTCGTGGGACGTGCGGGAGAACTTGAGGCAGTACTACGCGATACTCTTCGTCGCGGAACTCGGAATGCTCGGGGTGTTCGCGGCGCAGGATCTCATCTTGTTCTACGTCTTCTTCGAGATCACGCTTATACCGATGTACCTGCTCGTGGGCATCTGGGGCGACGAGAATCGGCGCCCGGCGGCGATAAAGTTCTTTATCTACACCTTCTTCGGGAGCACGGTGATGCTCGCGGGCTTCCTGGCCCTTGGGATACTCTCGGGACCGACCTTCTCGATCGAGGAGCTGAACGGGGGCAGCGGGCTCTCGCGGGCGGCGCAGATAGCCATCGCCGCGCCGATACTCTTCGGGCTCCTCATAAAGGTGCCGGCGGTGCCGTTCCACAGCTGGCTTCTAGACGTGTACATCTCCAGCCCGATCTCGACGAACGTGGTGCTCTCGGGCATCCTGCCGAAACTCGGGACGTACGGCCTGATCAAGATAGCCATCCCGCTCCTGCCCCAGGGCGCCGAGCCGTTCTTGCCCTACGTGGCTGCCTTCGGGGTGATAAACATCATCTACGGCTCGTTCGTCGCGTTCATGCAGCCGGACCTCAAAGCGCTCGTCGCCTACTCCTCGATCGGAACCCTGGGCTTCATCCTGCTCGGGATAGCCTCCGGGAACGCGGTCGGGATCAACGGGGCGGTGATGCAGCAGGTCACCCACGGCCTCTACTCGGCGCTCCTCTTTATCCTCGTCGGGATCATCGCGAGCCGCGCCGGGACGCGCCGCATCGGCGAGCTCGGCGGGCTGGCCGACCGTATGCCGTGGGCGGGCGGGCTTCTGGCCCTGGGGGCTCTCGCGGCGATGGGTGTGCCGGGGCTCGCGGTCTTCGTGTCGGAATTCATGACCATCATGGGCGGCTACACGGCGTTCCCGGTGCTGGGGGTGCTGGCGGCCTCGGGCATCGTGCTCGGGGCGATGTACCTCCTGAACATGCTGCGGCGCGTAATCTTCGGTCCGATAGAGCGACCGGCCCTGGCGGAGGCCAGGGACGCGGGGCCGGTGGAGATGGCGGCTGTAGTGCCGCTCGCCGCCCTGCTCGTGGTCCTGGGCATCTTTCCGAGCCTGCTCACAAACGTTCAGCGTCCGGCCGTAGACCTCGTTCTGGCCGCGATAGGAGGTAGCTAGCAGTGGTTACGGCGCAGACCTTCGTCGGGCTCCTGCCCGAGCTCGTGGCGTTCCTGTTCTCGATGCTGGTACTCATGGTCGGGGTCTTCAGTCCCCGCACCGTTGGGCTGACGACGGGTCTGGCCGCTTTTGGCGCTCTGGCGACCTTCGGGGTCACGGTCGTGCTCCTCGCCGTGAGGTTCGAGGGGAGCTTCTTCGGCGACGGGTACGTCGTCGACGACTTCGCGTTGTACTTCAAGCTGATCGTGGCTCTGTCCGCGTTCTTTACGGTTTTGGCCGCGGCCCGCTGGGCGGGGAGAACCGGCGACGCGCCGGAGTACCTGACCCTTATACTCTCGGTCGGCGTGGGCGCGATGCTCCTCGTCTCGATGCGCGACCTCTTCGGCGTCTTCGTCGCGATAGAGCTAGCGACGATCCCTTCGTACGCGCTCGTAGCGTTCGACCGGGCGCGGCGCGAGAGCGCGGAGGGGGGAATGAAGTACCTGCTGACCGGCATGATCGCCGCTTCGATCCTGCTCTACGGGATCGTCCTGATCTACGGGGCCGCCGGCTCGGCGGACCTCGCCCAGATATCGGCTGCCTTTACCGGAGACCTCGGCTCCTCGCCGGTAGCCTTGCTCGGCCTCGTCCTGCTCGTCTCGGGCTTCGCGTTCAAGGTTTCGGCGGCGCCGTTCCACTTCTGGACCCCCGACGCCTACCAGGGCGCCCCCACGAGCGCGGCGGCGTTCCTCTCCGTGGCCCCGAAGGCGGCGATTTTTGCCGTTCTCTTGCGCATCTTCCTCGAAGGGATGCCCGAGGCCGCGCCTTCGTGGACGGCCGTGATGGCGGTCCTCGCCATCGTGACGATGTTTGTCGGCAACCTCTTCGCCTTGAGGCAGCGCAACGTGCGCAGGATGCTGGCGTACAGCTCGGTGGCGCACTCGGGGTACATCCTCGCGGCGTTCGCGGCCCTGCAGGGGGCGGGGATGGAGAGGGCGGTGCAGGCCGTCCTGATCTACTCGGCTGCCTACGCGGTGATGAACCTCGGCGCCTTCTTCGTGATAGACCTCGTCGGCGAGGATTCGAAGAGCTACAACGGCCTATTCAGGACGAGACCCGGCGTCGCACTGTCTATGGCTATCTTCATGGCCTCGCTGGTCGGCATCCCGCCGCTAAGCGGGTTCTGGGGCAAGCTGTGGGTGATACTGGCCGGCGTGGAGTCCGGGTCGGTCCTGGTCTACGTGACTGTCGGCGTGCTCGTCGTGAACAGCGTCCTCTCGGTGCCGTACTACTTCGGCATCCTGCGCAACATGGCCTTCGAAGAGCCGGTGATGGGTGTCGAGGAGCCGAAGGGCGAGGGAGCCCTCAAGTTCTCCGTCTACACCCTGGCCCTCCTCACGGCCCTCTTCGCCTTTTTCGTCGGCCCGCTCGCGGCGCTGGCGGGCGCTTCGGGGTTGCTGTAAGAGGCCCAGCCTAGCGTACGTTCTTTATTCGTGAAAGCGTCTATTAAGAGAAATATTAAGAATTTTGTACTGCCCCCAAAACTCTAGCCTGGGGCCGAAACATAGTGTAATCTTCCCGCTGCTATGAGGGCGGTCGTTTTGGTGGGGGGACAGGGAAGCCGGCTGCGGCCTATCACGTACGACGTTCCCAAGGCAATGGTGCCCTTGAGGAACCAGCCGTTCATGGGTTACATGGTGGACTTCTTGAGGGCCGCGGGGCTCAAGGGGGCGGTGCTCTCTCTGGGGTACCTGCCGGATCCCATACAGGAGTATTTCGACCAGAAGGATCTGGCCGGCTTCTCGATAGACTATGCGGTCGAGCACACCGCGTTGGGTACGGCGGGTGGGATCAAGAACGCCGAGGGGTATCTCGACGGTGGTCCTTTCGTCGTCGTGAACGGGGACGTCCTCTCGGGGATGGACCTGCGGGTGGCGATAGAGAAGCACAAAGAGTCGGATGCCCTGGCTACGATCGTGCTGACGAGCGTCGAGGACCCGACGGCCTACGGTCTGGTTGAGGTGGACCACGAGATGCTGGTGCACCGCTTCCTCGAGAAGCCCGCCGCCGACGAGGTGACGACGAACCTGGTCAACGCCGGCATCTACGTGCTCGAGCCCGAGGTCTTGGCCATGATCCCCGCGGGCCGGGAGGTCTCCATCGAGCGTGAGATCTTCCCTCACCTCCAGGCCGAGCGCCGCCTGCGGGCCTACGTCTCGAGCTCTTATTGGAGGGACATAGGCACGCCGAGGAGCTACCTCGCCGCCTCCCAAGATGTCCTCTCCGGTGCCGTCGGGGCCCGCGAAGACTTCGACTACCTCCACGTCGATCCCTCCACCGTGTTGGGCAAAGGCGTGAAAGTTTTGCCGCCGGTCTCGATAGCCGCCGACTGCGTATTGGAGCATCGGGCCACCGTGGGAGGCCGCTCCTCCCTAGGGCGGGGTTGCAGGATCGGGGAAGGAGCGCTGGTCGAGGGGAGCGTCCTATTCGACGGAGCCGAGATCGAAGCGGACGCGGTGGTGCGCGGTTCTATCATCGGCCCGGGCGCCCGCGTCGGCCAGGAGGCCATCGTCCGCGGCCTCTCGGTGCTCGGCGCTCGCTGCGTGGTCGGCGAGGGCAACGTCCTCGACCAGGGCATTAGCATAAACCCGGGCGTCGTCCTGCCGCCTGGGAGCATGAGTTTTTAGTAGCTGTCAGCCGTCAGCAATCAGCTGTAAGCTAAGAGCGGGTGGACATCGGTGCGAAGCTTTCGAGAGCTAAAGGTTTGGCGAAAGAGCCACTCGTTAACCCTGGCGGTGTACGAGGCTACCGTTGCGTTTCCAAAACAGGAGTTGTACGGACTGACAGGCCAGGGGCGGCGCTCTGCTGCTTCTGTCCCCGCGAACATAGCCGAAGGCTGCGGTAGGCATGGGGATGCGGAACTCGCGCGCTTTCTGCAGATCGCCTCGGGCTCGGCCAGCGAGCCCGAGTATCATCTCTTGCTCGCCCACGACCTCAAACTTCTGAAGACTCCCGAATACGAGACGCTTGCCCGAGAAGTCATCGAGATAAAGCGTATGCTAACCTCCTTCATTCAGAAGCTCCGAGCAACGGATACCCAGCAGAGAGCTGACGGCTGATGGCTGAACGCTGATGGCCATTTACCTCGACGTTCTCTCCAACCTCTTCTATCCGCAGCGGTGCGTGGGGTGCGACCGGCGGGCGAGCGACGTTCTGTGCCGGGGGTGCTTCGAGGCTCTGCCCTTAGTAGGGCACCCCTTCTGCGGCAGGTGTGGGGCGCCCACTGCGTTCGAAGTCTATGGGTGCGGCGAGTGTTCGACCCGGGACTTCGGGTTCGAGGATGCGCGGGCTCCCCTGCGGTACGAGGGGGTGGGGGAAGAGCTCGTGCACGCCCTCAAGTACGGGGGATATCTCCCCGTTGTGGAGAAGGTGATGGCGCCGCTCATGGCCGGCGTTCTCTCGGGCTACCCCGGCGGCAACAGGTTCGACGCGGTCGTGCCGGTGCCGCTGCACCGTTCGCGGCTCGCGAAGCGGGGTTTCAACCAGGCGGAGCTCATGGCCCGGGGGGTCGCGGGGAGGATAAACGCGCCCGTTTTGGATAAACTGAAGGTCGTGCGCAGGACCAGGGACCAGGTCGAGCTCTCCGCCGGCGCGCGCCGGACGAACGTCGCGGGCGCCTTCGCGTCGCGGGGCCCCGTGGCCGGCAGGATCCTCCTCGTCGATGACGTCTTCACGACGGGCGCCACCCTGAGCGAGTGCGCCGGGGTCCTCAGAAAAGCGGGCGCCGGCGAGATCCACACCCTCACCCTGTGCAGAACAGTTTAGCGGTCAGCAGTCAGCTATCAGGAAGGCCGTGGGTAGCGAGAGTATGATCCAAAACAAGAAACGGTCAGAGAACGACGAAAGGTGCGCGAGTGCACAGCGGCGGCGAGCCGGGACCAAAAAGCTGACAGCTGACTGCTGAAAGCAGACAGCGGCCGACGAAGGAGGCCAAATGCACGTAACGGTCAAGGGGCGGAACATCTCGGTTACGGAGGCGCTGGAGCGGTACGCGACCGAAAAGGTCGAGCGGATCGCCAGGTTCTTCGACGACGGGCGCAGCGTCTCGCGGGCGGAGGTCGAGTTGATCCACGAGCGCAACTCCTCGAACCCCGAACCCGAGGTGGCCGACGCGACCTTCTTTATCAACGGTACGGTTCTCAAGGCCAGGGTGGCTTCGGCGGACATGTACGCTTCTATCGACCTAATGGTGGACAAGCTCGAGCGTCAGGTCCGGCGCTACCGGGGGCGCCAGCTCGACCGCTGGCACGGTCAGAGAGAACGGCACGCCTCCGTGGAGGCGCCGCAGCCCGTCGTGGTAGAAGAAGAGGCGGACGAGATAGAGGCGCGCATCGTGCGGACCAAGCAGTTCCAGATGAAGCCGATGAGCCCCGAGGAGGCGGCGCTGCAGATGGAACTCCTCGACCACGCCTTCTTCGTCTTTACCAACGCGGATACGGGCGAGATAAATGTGGTATACCGGCGTCGAGACGGAAATTACGGGCTGATAGAGCCCGCGAGGTAGCAAACGGACGGGCGAGGGAGGCCGGTATACCCGGTCGGGCGCCTGAGCGAGGTATAAAGTCTTGGCTAACTTACTAACCAAAATCTTACGCATGGGCGAAGGCCGCAAGGTAAAGGCGCTCCAGAAGGGCGTCGATGCCGTCTCGGCTCTGGAACCCGAGATAGAGAAACTCTCCGACGAGGAGCTTAGGGCGAAGACCGACGAGTTTCGGGAGAGGCTCGAAGGCGGGGAGACGCTCGACGACGTACTGCACGAGGCCTTCGCGGGCGTGCGGGAGACCTCCAGGCGCGTCTTGGGCCTGCGGCCCTTCGACGTGCAGGTCATGGGCGGCATCGTGTTGCACGAGGGCAAGATCTCCGAGATGAAGACCGGCGAGGGGAAGACGCTCGCCGCCACCATGCCCGTCTACCTCAACGCCCTTTCGGGCAAGGGCGTACACGTCGTCACCGTGAACGACTACCTGGCCCGGCGCGACGCCCAGTGGATGGGTGAGATCTACGAGTTCCTCGGCCTCACGGTGGGACTCATACAGGACCAGCACGGCTTCGAGGAGCGGAAGGTCGCCTACGCGGCCGACATCACCTACGGCACCAACACCCAGTTCGGCTTCGACTACCTGCGCGACAACATCGCCACCTCCGTCGGCAACCTCGTCCAGAGGGAGCCAAACTACGCCATCGTCGACGAGGTCGACTCGATCCTCATCGACGAGGCTCGCACCCCGCTCATAATCTCCGGTATGCCCGAGGCCGCCGCCGACACCTACTACCGCTTCGCTAAGATCACACCGCGCCTCAAGCAGGGCGAAGACTACGAGGTCGACGAGAAGAAGCGCCAGGTTGCCCCGACCGAGTCGGGCGTCGAGAAGGTCGAGAAGTTCCTCGGGGTGGAGAACCTCTACGACGACGTGAACTCTAACCTCGTCAACCACCTGAACCAGGCCCTCAAGGCCCACACGCTGTTCCACAAGGACAACGAGTACATCGTCCGTGACGGGCGGGTCTTTATCGTGGACGAGTTCACGGGGCGCGTGCTCGAGGGGCGGCGGTACTCGGAGGGCCTCCACCAGGCCATAGAGGCCAAGGAAGACGTGGCGATCGAAGAAGAGAACCAGACGGTCGCCACGATCACCATCCAGAACTACTTCAGGCAGTACGACAAGCTCGCGGGCATGACCGGTACGGCCGCGACCGAGGCCGACGAGTTCATGCACATCTACAAGATGGCGGTCGTGTCGGTACCCACGCATAAGGACATGATCCGCCTGGACAAGGACGACCTGGTCTACAAGAGCAGGAACGCCAAGTACGAGGCCGTCGTGGACGACATCGTCGAGCGCCACAATGAGGGCCAGCCGGTCCTGGTCGGCACGGTCTCGGTCGAGGTCTCGGAGCACCTCGCGGGACTCTTGAATCGGCGAGGGATCCGGCACGAGGTCCTGAACGCCAAGCAGCATGAGCGGGAGGCGGAGATCATCGCCCACGCCGGCGAGAGGGGCTCGGTCACGATCGCGACGAACATGGCCGGTCGTGGTACGGACATCAAGTTGGGCGAGGGGGTTCCGGACGTCGGCGGGCTCTACGTCCTCGGGACCGAGCGGCACGAGTCGCGGCGCATCGACAACCAGCTGCGCGGCCGCTCGGGGCGCCAGGGCGACCCGGGCGAGTCGAGGTTTTTCCTCTCATTCGAAGACGACCTCCTGCGACGCTTCGGCGGGCAGCGGATGCAGAACGTGATCGAACGCATCGGCCTGGAGGAGGACGTGCCGATCGAGGCGGGCATGGTCTCGGGCTCGGTGCGGCGCGCCCAGGAGCAGGTCGAGAGCCAGAACTTCCAGATCCGCAAGAGGATCCTGGAGTACGACGACGTCCTGAACAAGCAGCGCGAGGTCATCTACGCCATAAGGCGCGATATCCTCATGGGCGGGACGGTGGACACCTGGGCGTATGTCGAGGAGGTCCTCTCGGAGATGGTTGACCTGCAAGCCTCCGAGAATGTCTATCCCGAAAACTGGGACATGGAGACGCTCTCCGCCGAGATCAACCGCTTCTACCCGAGCCGGATAGACTTTGACGCTCTCGACGTCGAGACCCTCGAGAGCGAGGAGATCCTGGAGATGGTCCTCGAAGACGCCAGAGAGCGTCTCGAAGAGCGGAAGGCCGAGTGGCAGGAGCGGACGGCGGAGCTCGAGAAGCGCGGCTACTCGCGCGCCGATGGCCTCGACGCCTTCGAGGAGGCCGAACGGCGGACGATGCTCTCGATCGTGGACTCCCGCTGGCGGGAGCACCTCTACGACATGGAGGGCCTGCGCGAGGGCATCGGCTGGCGAGGTCTCTCCCAGCGGGACCCGCTGGTCGAGTACAAGCGCGAGGGCTTCGACATGTTCCAGGAGATGGAGCGCGGCCTCAGGGAAGACTATGTCACCTACATCTACCGCATAGAGAACGTTAAGCTGCGCGAGGAGCCGGAGGTCCAGCAGCTCTCCTACAGCGGCGGCGGAGACGAGCCCAACCCGGCCCCGAAGAGCCCGCGCAGGGTCGAGGGTAAGGTAGGCCGCAACGACCCGTGCCCCTGCGGCTCGGGCAAGAAGTACAAGAAGTGCGGGATGCTGGGCACCCCCGAGCACCAGCGCCTGATGGCCGAGAACCCCAACCCCGCGGCCACCGCCGCTGCGGCCCACACCGGCGCGGCGGCTGCGGCAACGGGGGGCGTGAGCGCGGCGACGGCGATGCCACCCGACCTCAACGACAACGATCCATCTGTGGCCGGTACCGGCCCGGACGGCGGTTCGCTCGACGGTGGTGGTTCCGCCGACGGCGGTGGCGGGAGCTAGTGACCGAACTTAACGAAAGAGCATCGGAGCTCGAGGAGCGCCTCGCGGAGTTGGAGGACTTCTTCGACGTGGAGGGTCTGAGGCGCACGAGCGCGACTTTGAGCGAAGAGATGAGCGGGGTTATTCGCTCGAGGTCATCGAGTACACGTTGGGGGAGGAGGCCGGGATCAAGAGCGCCACCTACAGCATCGCGGGCGAGCACGCCTTCGGGCTCCTCTCGGCCGAGCGGGGGGTGCATCGGCTTGTCCGGATCAGCCCGTTCGATGCCAGCAGTCGCAGGCACACGAGCTTCGCGTCGGTCGCGGTCGCGCCGGTCATAGACGAAGCGGTCGAGGTGGATGTAGACGAGAAGGACCTCAAGGTCGACACGTACCGGGCTTCGGGGGCCGGAGGGCAGCACGTCAACAAGACCGACTCGGCGGTCCGCATCACGCACCTGCCTACGGGCATCGTCGCGCAGTGCCAGAACGAGCGCAGCCAGCACCAGAACCGCGAGGTGGCGATGCGTGTCTTGAGGGCGCGCCTCTTCGAGCGCAAGCAGGAGAGGCGGGAGCAGGAGATAGCGGCCCAGAGCGGCGAGAAGGCGGACGTCGGCTTCGGGTCCCAGATCCGCTCCTACGTCCTCCACCCCTACAAGATGGTCAAGGATCTGCGTACCGGCGCGGAGACCAGCGACGTGGAACGCGTCCTCGACGGCGACATCGACGCTTTTATCTACGCCTACCTCAAGAGCCGCGCCGCTGTATAGAACCCCGCTCGTCCTCCTCGCCGCGACGATACTCCTGTGCGCCGTTGTCGTGATCGGTCTCTACACCTTGCTTCCTTCCCTACTGGAGGGCCTCGTCGCGCGAAACCTCCGGGACGGGCTCGGGCTGGCCGAGGCGCCGGAGGTGAACCTGGTGAGCGACCCGGCGCCGAGCGTGCTGTTGGGAAGGTTCGAAGAGGGAGAGATAACCCTCACGAACCCCGAGCTCGGCGGCGTGCGACCCGACGAGGTGAAGATCTACCTGGATCCCTTGGACCTCGACGTGCCCGCGAGCGTAGCGAGCGGACGTATCGAGAGCGAGGGTCCGCTCTCCGGGATGCTTCGAGCGGAGTTATCCGAAGAAGAGATCGCCAGACTCGCCAAATCTTCCGCTAACCTGGCGGCGCCGGTGAGCGGCGTCCGGCTCGAGGAGGGGTACCTCGTCGTCGGGTCCGAGGTCGAAGCATTGGGCGCGCGCGTTCCCGTCGGCGTGGAGGGGGAGATGGCTCTCCGGGACGACGAGCTGCTTTTCGAGCCGCGCCGGTTGGAGGTGCTCGGGGGAGATGTCCCGGAACGGTTGACGAGGAGGCTGCTCGAGGGTATGGACTTTGCGTATCCCATCGAGCTGCCGTTCGAGGGGGAGGTATCGGGAGTCGAGATCCACGAGGAACGCCTCATGCTCACCGGCGAGGTGACTGACCTGTCTGCCGGATAAGGGGCCGCTTGTAGGTTGCCTCACGCATACCCACCAGATCGATTGAAGGAGCGAAACCTCCCCGGATAGGATGGAGCTACCACACAAGCCATCCACCGAAGGAGGTTTCACCAAGTGCCAATGGTACTATCGCGTGAAGGCC
>JAIVIG010000120.1 GCA_020200675.1 Actinomycetota bacterium | reverse complement strand
TTGGAGCTACGGAGCGAGTTACGCAAGGCCAAGGAGCGCTTGAGGCACAAGGTGCACGTCATCTGTGGTTGTATCAGGCAGCCGGGCTACGAGGTTTAGATGCCTATGCAGAGATCAATAGTTTCTTGGAAGGTGTAGTGTATTCGCCTCCGAGGCGTGGATTCTCCAGTGACCGCGTATCTTTCTACATGTCCGCGACGGAGGGCGGTTGGCAGCGAGGATTGCAGCGTGTGCTCGTGGGGAGCGTGAACCGGCGACCATTTTCGACACGTGACCAGGGGTTCTTACGTGTTGCCGTGGTCGGAGGCTTCTGGCTGTTTTATTTTGCTCTTGAGGAGCGTATCATCTCTCCGAATGTGGTGAGTTGGTTGGACTTTATCTGTTGGATCGTAGGAGAGGCAGGGTCTTTGCGAAGGTTGTACCTCTGGGGGCGTGGTTGATTTGGTGGAGACGGTGACGAACGACGGGCTGACGGACACGAAGTACGTCTTCGTGACGGGCGGGGTGGTCTCCTCCATCGGGAAGGGGACGAGCGCGGCGGCTCTGGGGATGCTGCTCAAGAGCCGTGGCTACAGGGTCGTCTTGCAGAAGTTCGACCCGTACATAAACGTCGACCCCGGCACCATGAACCCGTACCAGCACGGCGAGGTCTTCGTCACCGAGGATGGAGCGGAGACCGACCTGGATCTTGGGCACTACGAGCGGTTTCTGGACGAGAATTTGGGGCGGCTCTCCAACGTTACCACGGGGAGCGTGTACTGGGAGGTCATACAGCGCGAGCGGCGAGGGGATTACCTCGGGGCGACCGTGCAGGTCATCCCGCACATCACCAACGAGATAAAGAACAGGATCGGGCGCCTGGGTCGCGAGAAGGATATCGTGATCACCGAGATCGGGGGCACCGTCGGCGACATCGAGAGCCTGCCGTTCCTGGAGGCCATAAGGCAATTCAGGAACGACGTGGGCCGGAAGAACGTCCTGTACGTACACGTCTCTTACGTGCCGTACATCGAGGCGGCGGGGGAGCTGAAGAGTAAGCCCACCCAGCACTCGGTGCAGACCTTGAGGCAGATCGGCATCTCGCCCGACATCATCATCTGCCGGGCCGACAGGCCGATAGACGAGGACGTGCGGCGCAAGATCTCGCTGTTCTCCGACACGGAGTTGGAGTCGGTGATCCCCGCCGAGAACGCCCCTACGCTCTACTCGATACCCCTCACCCTGCACGAGGAGCGCCTCGACGATCTCGTCCTGGAGAAGCTCAGGCTCGCGGCGCCAGCCCCGGACCTTACCGAGTGGCGGGCGTTGGTGGACCGGATGCTCTCGGCCGAGAAATCGGTAAAGGTCGCGATCGTGGGCAAGTACGTGAAGCTCCAGGACGCGTACCTCTCGGTCGTGGAGGCCCTGGGGCACGCCGGCGGGGCGCACGGCGTTAAGGTGGACATAGACTGGATAGACTCCGAGGACCTGACGGACCCCGAGGCCAGCCGGCAGCGCCTGGACGGGGCGGACGGTGTTCTGGTCTTGCCGGGGTTCGGCGACCGCGGGACGGAGGGGAAGATAGAGGCGGCCCGGTACGCGAGGGAGACGGGGACCCCATACCTCGGGCTCTGCCTGGGGATGCAGATCGCCGTGGTCGAGTTCGCCCGGCACGCGGTCGGCCTCGACAAAGCGAACTCGACGGAGTTCGACCCCGAGAGCCCGCACCCGGTGATAGACATCATGCCCGACCAGGTGGGCGTGGAGATGGGCGGGACCATGCGCCTCGGGCACTACCCCTGCAAGATCCAACCGAACACTTTAGCCGCGGAGGCCTACCGCGAGAACCTCGTCCAGGAGCGCCACCGCCACCGCTACGAGGTGAACAACGGATACCGGGACGCCCTCGCCGGGGCCGGGATGGTCTTCTCGGGTACCTCCCCCGACGGCCGGCTCGTCGAGATGGCCGAGCTCAGAGACCACCCGTTCTTTATTGGAAGCCAGTTCCACCCGGAGTTCAAGAGCCGGCCCCTGAGGCCACACCCCCTCTTCAGAGGCTTCGTCGCCGCCTGCCGCGACCAAAGAAAAGCCCCTGAAGCGGGCCCCGAGGAGGCCGACCGGGAGCCCTCGGCGGCCGGGGAGCGGTCTGCCCGCTGAGAGCGGAGGCCGCGAGAAGAGACGCCTGGTCCTTAACGGCGCTCGAAGAGGCCCCGGAAGGGGGCATCCTCGCGCTGCTCCCCGAGGAGCCGGCGGGCAGAATCTCCACCGGGAACGCCGGGGCGATCTCCTTCCGGGCTATCCTCTGGAGGCACCACGACGAGGAGAAATGGGGCATGCCCGTCCTCGGCAATCCTCCGCCCGGCGCCGGGTTCTACTCCCTCGCCCGCACCTGCGACGTTGCGTCCGGCAACACGGAGATCTCCTGCGAGATACGCGCCCTCTACATCGAACAGCTGAGCGGCGCCCTGGAAGCGGTCCTGCGCTCCGTCGCCGCACACGCCGCCCTCACCGAAGCCGTGCTCGAGACCCGCGCCGTCCGCCTGGCGGACCCGTCGGCGGCGCCCTCACCGCTCGTGGAGACGCTGGCGCGACAGCTGTCCGACGCCGGCCTGCGCCCCAGCTTCGGCCCCTCCTGGACGCCGGCCCCCGGCGCCGACCTTTCGGTCGGTACCCGGGGTCTCGAAGGCGCCTTCGAAACCTTTATGGCCGCGAACCCCTTGTGGCGTCGGCTTTCGAGATAGCCGTGGCCGAATCCTCCTCTCCGCTAGTCCCGCATCTCGCCCCGGTGTTCGCTGCTCGAAGGGAAGCGAACACGTTCTCCGGGCGGCGTTCGCGCGAGCAATTTCGCCGGGCTGGATCTCGACCTCCCTTCCGGGTAACCTTTTCGGGCATGGGACGCGTTCAAGGAGATGGCCGGGTCTTCTTCGGCACCGTCGCCGTCGCGTTCGGGGAGGCGAGATGAGGATCGGGATTGTACGCGAGCTTACGCCGGGGGAGAGCCGGGTCGCCCTCGCGCCCTACGCGGTCTACGAGCTCACGAGGGCCGGGCACAGGGTCTTCGTCGAGACCGGGGCGGGGGAGGGGGCGGCGCTCTGGGACGAGGAGTACGCGGAGGCGGGCGCCAGGATCGTCCAAGACGCGGCGGCCGTGTGGCGCGACTCGGAGCTCGTCGCCAAGGTTTTTGGCCCCGTGCCCGAGGAGTACGACTACCTGAGGGAGGGTTTGATCCTCCTGGCCTTCCTCTCCCTCTCCGTGAACCGCCGCCCCTTAGATGTGCTACTCGAATCGCGTTGTACGGCGTTCTCCGTCGAGACCGTCAGCGACGAGAGGGGAGCGTTGCCCATCCTGACGCCGATGAGCGAGATCGCCGGCAGCCTCGTTCCTCAGATAGGCGCCCACTACCTCCAGCGCCCGGCCGGCGGACGCGGCATCCTGCTCGGGGGCACGGCCGGCGTCCGTCCGGGCCGCGTCGTCGTTCTGGGAGCGGGCGTCGTCGGCTCGGGCGCTGCCCGCGTGGCGAGTGGTCTCGGAGCCGACGTGTCCGTCGTCGACCGCGACCTGGATCGCCTGAGGTACGTGGAGGGTATGCGCCTCGGCGGGGTCAGGACGCTGGCGGCGAGCAGCATGGCCCTCCGGGAGCTAATCCCCTGGGCGGACCTGCTCATCGGCGCCGTCCAGATCGTTGGCTCCAAGACCCCGCACCTCGTGGACCGCGACACGGTCGAGGAGATGAAAGAGGGGAGCGTCATAGTCGACGTCGACGTCGACCAGGGCGGCTCGATCGAGACCAGCAGGCCCACCACCCTCGACGAGCCCGTCTTCGTCGAGTCGGGCGTGACCCACTACTGCGTCAAGAACGTGCCCGCCTCCGTCCCCGTGACCGCCACGCGGGCCCTCTCCAACGCCCTCTTGCCCTACGTCAAAAAGATGGCGGGCCGCGGCCTGATCGAAGCCCTCAACTCCGACCCGGGCCTTGTTTTCGGCGCCGCCGTGGTCGAGGGGCGCACGGTCAGCGGCGCCCTGGCCCAGGAGTACGGGATGGACCACCATCCCCTCCAGTCCGTCCTACCCCTCCACGAAGAGGCCCGGTGACCGCGGATCCGACGAGCACGGAGCAGCCCGGAGGAGGCCGCGCCCTCGCGGCCTTTACGGTCGAGCTCGACGTTTACTCCGGCCCCTACGAGGGGCTCCTCGCCCTGATCCTCAAGGACGAGCTGGAGATCTTCGAGGTCCCCCTGCGCGAGCTGGTGACGCTCTACCGGGACACGAACCCCCCAGGCCCTCCCGGCGAGAGCCCCGGCGCCCTCGAACGCGACACCGACTTCGTCGACTCCGCGACCTCCCTGGTCCTCTTGAAGGGCCGCGCTCTCGTTCCAACGGCGGAAGCCGAAGGCGAGGAGAACGACGAGGCTCCTTCCCCACAAGATCTCGAAGAACGCCTCGTCACCTACTTGAAGATACGGCGCGGCGCGGAAGCTCTGGCCGAGCGGTTCGCGCAGAACGCCGGTCTCTACGCTTCGGGACACTTCCTCAGACCCCGCCCGGGACGCCTTGTGGTGGGCAAGGAGCGGCTCGCGAAGGCGGCCAGGCGGGCCTTCTCGCGCACGGCCGAGCCCGAGGCGCCTGACCCTCTCCCAACCGGAACCCTTCGGCCCCCTGACCCTGGAACCGACAGAGTGAACGGAGAGAGGGGAGAGAGCACCCGCGCCGCGGCGTCGCCGGCCGCGCGGATCGAAGCTATCCTCCTGGTGAGCCCCAGGCTCGTAACCCTTCCCGCCCTACTCTCGGCCACCGCACTCCCCGAGCCCGAAGCGCGGGAGGCGATCGAGGAACTCAAGAGACGTTACTCGCCCGCAGCATCCGGCATCGTGCTTCGGGAGGTCGCCGGAGGCTTCCAGCTCGCGACGAACCCACTCTGCTCCGCTGCAGTCGAGCGTTTCCGCGAGGAGGCCCGCCCGGCCCCGCTCTCGGGCGCGGCCCACGAGGTCCTCTCCTGCGTCCTCTACCTGGGTCCCCTCACCCGCGCCGGCATCAACGCCGCCCGCGGCGTGAACTCCGACGCCGTGGTCCGCAACCTCATCGACCGAAACCTCCTTACCGAGGCCGGCCACGACCAGAGTCGCCCCGGCACGCCAGCCCTCCTCGACGTCACCGAAGACTTCCTCCTCGCCGCCGGGGCCAGGAGCCGCGACGACTTCCCCGCCCTCGACGATATCGTCGACCCAGAGGAGATCTCACGCGTCCGCGAACGCGTCGGGAGATTGGACGGCGAAACCTATAGCCCGGAATCGACCCAAGAAGGCGGAAAAGAGTAGGGGTGCGCCTGCAAGCCTTCCTCGCCCGCAGCGGCGCCGCCCCGTCGAGGCGCAAGGCGGAGGCCCTGATCTCCGCCGGCCGCGTCGAAGTGAACGGCCGCACCGCCCTACTCGGAGAGAGCGCCGCCCCCACCGACCGCGTGCTCCTCGACGGCCAACCGGTCGATCTCCCCGAAGAGCACGCCTACCTCGCCCTCAACAAACCCGCGGGCTACCTTACGACCCTCAAGGACGACCGGGGCCGCCCGACGGTCGCCGAACTCATGCCCGAAGACGTGCCCGGCCTAGTCCCCGTCGGTCGCCTCGACGCCGGCACCAGCGGCCTGCTCCTCCTCACCAACGACGGCCGCGTCGCCCACCGCGTCGCCCATCCTTCCTCAGAGATAGAGAAGGAGTACGAACTGACCCTCGAAAACCCCGTCCCCGAGGACCGCCTCGCCGCCCTCGCGAGTGGTCCGGAGCTCGAAGACGGCAAGAT
>JAIVIG010000377.1 GCA_020200675.1 Actinomycetota bacterium | reverse complement strand
AAAGTACGCTGCTCTCTACGACCTCCCTCGGGACGACCTCTTCTTTTCCGGCTTCGAGGCGCCGCAAGAACTCGTTGATGGCGCGCAGGCGTTGCTCGAGGCCTCGCACGAGGCGCTCCCAGTCGGAGGCGGGGACGATGCGGGGGATCCAATCCGTCGGATGGGTCTTGTCTCCCTCTTTGATGCCGAAGGAGCGCTGCTCCTCCAGCAGCAGCCCGTGCGCCCCGCGTAGCCTCTCTTCCCACTTCCTGGGGCCGGTGCGTTCGAGCTCGTCGAGGACGGACTCGTAGATCGGACGCGGCGCTCCATCTGGCAGAAAAACCTCGTTGGTGCCAGGGAGTGCGCGCTCGAACCTCACAGAACGGAGATTATATAGCTTAGTAGGCATCAGGCTACAGGCAGTAGGCTACAGGCATCAGGAACAAGCCTATGGCCTGTCACCTGATGCCTGAGACCTGTCACCTGAAACCTTTGCCTATGGAGAGTCCGACCCGGGGCCGCTATACTGGCTGTCAGGATGGAGAGAGTCAGACTCGTACCATCGGGGGAGAAGAGGGCGCGGGGAGGCCGCGCCCGGCTCTACGTCCGCTGGATGCCCCACCTCGGGGCCGAGGCCGTCGCCCTCTACGAGTTGCTACGCATCCTGCCCGACCTCGGGCAGGACTCCGTCGAGGTCGAAGAGCTGGCGGAGCTTTTGCGGTCCACCCCGGAGAGCGTCGAGGAATCCTTCGAGGCGTTGGCCGAGGCCGGCTTCGTCGTCGAGCGGGACGGCTGGGTTGAGGTCGCCGAGCACCCGCCGACGGCGAGCCGGCCCCGCGAGGCCGAAAGAGGGAGCGCGGACGAACTTCCCACCCGCGACGTGAAGGTGGTGCGGGCGGAGCCGGAGGGGGTCTCGGCGGACGACTACTTCCGCTTTATGGGGACGTTGCCGGCCCCGCACATCCTGGAGTTCTTGAACGGCTACTGCGAGCGGGACGGTCTCGACGCGGACGTGGTCAGGGAAGCCTTGAGGATCGCGAGCGAGCGCGATGCCAGGCGGGTCGGATACGTGCGGAGCATCCTCGAGCGGTGGGTCGAGCGGGGCGTGAAGACCGTCGAGGACGTCGAGCGCTTCGAGAAGGACCGCAAGCTGCGGCTGGTCGAGGAGAGCGGCGCGGTGCGGGGCGGGGCGCTGAAGATAGGAGAGCCGAAGGCCGGGGAGGGGGTGAAGGATGGAACGAATCGACAATCTGCTGCCCGACGCCGGGAGGGCTATGAGTGGCTCTTCGGCGAGTAGGAAGCAGGCGGAGGCGCTCAAGCTAGACGACAAGATCTGCCCGCACTGCGGCCGGGAGCTCCAGGCCGAGTGGGTAGAGTTCCCCCCTGCCCTTCAAAAGAAGTACGATAAACCCGGAGAGTGGTATTACCATCCCTGCACCCCTGAATGCGAGAAGAAGAACGACCAGCGCGAGTGGGAGCTAAGCCGTCGCGAGGCCCGCGTCACTACCCTCCGGGAGCGCAGCGGTCTGTCCAAGCGCATGAAGGGCTACGCGCTCGACAACTTCGACCACTACGTGAGCCCGGCCACTACCCGGGCCAGGATCAAGGTCGACGAATACCTCAAGAACTGGGAAGAGAACAGGGAAGCCGGCAGGGGATTGTACTTCTGCGGCGGGGTCGGAACGGGCAAAACGCACCTCGCCGTTGCGGTGATGAACGAGATCATGGCGAGAAAGCGGGTACCGTCGCTCTTCGTAACCGTGCCCGAGTTCCTGGACAACTTGCGCGAGGCGTACATGATCCCTGGCCGCGACCTGGACGAGTGGATGGATACCGTCAAGAACGCCGACCTTCTGGTGCTGGACGATCTGGGGTCGGAGAGACCCACCGAGTGGGTGCGGGAGCGCCTGTTCGTGATCGTCAACCATCGCTACAGGGAAGCGCTGCCGACGCTCTTCACCTCCAACATCGGACCCAAAGATCTGGCATCCCAACTCGGGGAGCGGACAGCGAGCCGCATAATAGCCATGTGCGATTGGATCTCCCTCGAAGGCGAAGACTATCGGGAGGCCATCGTTAGGGAAGGACGCTAGAGAGGAACCATGAGGGATGAATTCCTCATTACGAGAAGCGGCAAGCAATACGTCCTGTTTGCGGGATTGCTCGACGAGGCCCATAGTCGCGGCCTCAGAGGCATAGAGACCGAGCTCGTCCAGGTCCCCGACGAGTCGAACGGCAACGTGGCGATAGTCAAGGCGACAGCCGAGATGGACGATGGGCGGCGTTTTTCCGGCATCGGGGACGCGAGCCCCGAGAACGTCGGGCGCGACATCGTGCCACACCTGATCCGGATGGCCGAAACGAGAGCCAAAGCCCGCGCCCTGCGCGACGCGGTGAACGTCGGGGCCACCGCCCTCGAGGAGCTCTCCGACGGCGACGACGCCCCGCCCGCCGAGGGTTTCGGGGCGGCGCGCAGCCGGCCCACCCCCATTCGCAACGCCCGGTCGCGCACCGACGAAGAGGACACGGCTCAGGGGTCGCAGGCCGTCGAGGACAACGGGCGAGCGGAGAAGGCCGGGGCTTCCTCGAGAAAGGGGGGAGGCTCCCAGAAGGCCCGGAAGAGTCAGGTGGATCTCCTCAAAACTTTAGCGACCGAGTGGCGGGGCGAGAACGGCGTCGAGCGCCTCGAGAACCGCATCGGCAAGCCGCTCGCGGATCTCACCCGCACCGAGGCCGACGACTGGATTGATAGGTTAACACCGGAAGGAAGGTAGTAGTAAGACCCCGCCCGGTGCTCCCTAGAAGCCTCCTCGCGTCGCTCCTGCCGTTCCTGCTCCTCCTCGCGTGCGCCTGTGGTCTGATCCCCGGCGAGGGATCCCTCGGCGGTGCTTCGCCGCCGCCCTCGGGTTCGCTTTCCGTCAGCTTCATAGACGTGGGCCAGGGCGACGGGGTGCTCGTGCAGGCGGGCGGCGAGAACTACCTGTTAGACGCCGGCAGGGCCGAAGAGGGGCCGAACGTGGTGGACTTCCTGAGGAGCCGGGGCGTGGAATCGCTCGACGGCATCGTGGTCAGCAACCCGGACGCCGACCACATCGGCGGGTTTCTGGACGTCTTCGACGCCTTCGAGGTCGCAACAGTCTACGTCTCAGGCGACCCCAAGGGCACGCTGACCTACAACTCGTTCCTGCGGGGCGTGCGCGACGAGGGCTCGAAGGTGGAAGTGGTTCGTACCGGAAGGCGGCTGGACTGGGGCGGTGTGCAGGCCGACGTTATCGCCCCACCGCCCGGCGAGCTCTTTAGCGAGACCAACGACAACTCGGTGGCCATCCTCCTGACCTACGGCACGGCCCGCGTCCTCCTGGCCGGCGACGCCGAGGCGAGGGAGGAGGAGTACATGGCCAGCGGTCAGTACACCGGCCCTTTAACCGTCCTGAAAGTTACGCATCACGGCTCCAACACCTCCTCGACCCCGCTCTTCCTCAGCCGCTTTCCCCCGAAGATAGCCGTCATCCAGGTCGGCGCTGACAACCCCTACGGGCACCCCACACCCGAGACCCTCGACCGTTTGCAGAGAACCGGCGCCAGGGTGTTCCGCAACGACGAGCACGGGGACGTGATCGTGACCATCAAAGATCAGAAGGTGGACGTGGCCGTCACCAAGCCCGAGGCCGCATTTTAAGGATCGGCGCGACCGACCTTGCCGGACCCGGCGCCCACGCGCTAAAGTGAACCCATGAGTGGCCCTTCCAACCTGGATCTAGCCGTCTCCTCGCCGACCGGGAGGATGCTCCCGTCCCCGGTCGGGACGGTCCCCGCTCCCCTGTTCCAGTTTCGACAGCGCCCGACGGCCGGCGCCTAGCACCAGCGCCTTCCGCGATTAACCGATCCAGCGAAGCTCGTCAGGTTGCTGTGACCCCGCGCGTGCGGCGGGATTCGGGGGAGTTGATGGATGTAGGGTTGTTTCTCGAAGGCATGATAATCGGATTTGCGATCGCCGCTCCCGTCGGGCCGATCGGGGTGCTGTGCATCCGCCGCACGCTGGCGGAGGGACGCATCTCCGGCCTCGTCTCGGGCCTCGGAGCCGCGACGGCTGACGCGGTCTACGGCTCCGTCGCCGCGCTCGGGCTGACCTTCATTACAGAGTTCCTGGTAGGTGGGGAGGCGTGGCTCCGCCTCGTGGGTGGCGTTTTTCTCTTGTTCCTCGGCTCCGCGGCGTGGTGGTTGGTGTTGAGCGGGGCTACGGGTCTTTTTCGGACCAGGCTCTCCGCCGTCGGGTTGCGGTGGGTCAACAGGGTCTCGGGGACCGTCATCGCGGCCTTCGGCGTGCTCGCAGTCTCGGGACTCGGGGGGTAGTAAAGTTTAGGCACTTGAGGACCGAAGATATTCCTGTAGAGTTAGCCTGAAGGGCCGAGAAGAGGAGGATACAGATGGTCAGTTTCAACCGCGTCATACTCGCCGGAAATCTAACGCGGGATCCCGAGCTGAGGTTCACCAACGACGGGGTGCCGGTGTGCGGCTTCGGGCTCGCGGTCAACCGTGTGCGCTCCAAGAGCGAGGAGGTGGACTTCTTCAACGTCTCCGCATGGCGCGAGCTCGGCGAGACCATCGCCAACTACAAGAAGAAGGGTGACCCCGTCCTCGTCGAAGGTCGCCTGCAGTACCGCACCTGGGAGGCCCAGGACGGCTCGAAGCGGAGCGCCGTCGACGTGGTCGCTGAC
>JAIVIG010000376.1 GCA_020200675.1 Actinomycetota bacterium | reverse complement strand
GGAATGCACTCGCCAACTGCGGCGTTGCCCTCCTGTGTGCTCTTCTGGCCGTCCCTTTCCCCTCGGAGACCTTCGCCGCCGCCTTCGTAGCCTCGCTGGGCGCGGCCTTCGCGGACACCGCGGAATCCGAGGTCGGTCAGCTCGCCCGCCGCACCCCGCGCCTCATCACCACCCTGCGGAAGGTCCCGCCGGGCACGGACGGCGCGATCTCCATACCGGGGACGTGCGCCGGGCTCGTCGCCGCGGGACTAACCGCCCTTCTCGGCCTGTGGCTCGGACTCGTGGCAGGACCTGGGATCGCGCTACTGGTCGCGGGCGCGGCATTCTTGGGGACGGTGGCGGACAGTCTAATCGGTGCGCTAGCGCCGCGAATCGGCAACGAGCTCACCAACGTCCTCTGTACGCTCGTCGCTGCTGCTCTGGCCTCGACTCTAGCGTGATCGGCTGCACGCTCGCGGTGTCCCTCATGACCATCTCTTTCCTAAAAGGTGGCCCCGGTGCTATATTAGGAGCATGCGCACTATAGACTTCGAAGGCCGGAACTCGGGTCCCCGACTATAAGTTCCGCGCGCTGTCCCTGACCCAAAGAACCACGCAAAGCTTTCATCCGAAGGAGTCGCTCGTGAGCGAGGCAACCACGAAGAAAGAGTACAACCCGGGGACGATAGAACACCGCTGGCAGGAGCGGTGGGCCGAGAGCGGCCTATACAAGACCGACGAAGACCCTTCGAAACCGAAGCACTACGCGCTCACGATGCTCCCGTACCCGAGCGGGGACCTGCACGTCGGTCACTGGTACGCGATGACCCCTTCCGACACTCGCGCACGCTTTATGCGCATGCAAGGACACCGGGTCTTCTTTCCCATAGGCTTCGACGCCTTTGGGCTCCCGGCGGAGAACGCGGCCATAAATCGTGGGATCCACCCATACAAGTGGACCATGTCGAACATACAGAACATGCGCGGCCAGCTCGAGTCTATGGGGGCCATGTTCGACTTCGACCACGAGGCGATCACCTGCCTGCCCGAGTACTATCGCTGGAACCAGTGGTTCTTCCTAAAGTTCCTCGAAAATGGCCTCGCCTACCGCAAAGAGGCGCCGGTCGACTGGTGCCCCAGGGACCGTACCACGCTCGCCCGGGAGCAGGTGGTAGGACCCGACCGTCGTTGCGAGAGGTGCGGGACGCCGGTAATAAAAAAGAACCTCGCGCAGTGGTTCTTCAAGATAACCGACTACGCCGACGAGCTTCTGGACTTCTCGAAGATAGACTGGCCCCAGCGGGTCAAGACGCTGCAGACTAACTGGATCGGCCGCTCCAAAGGCGCCGAGATAGAGTTCGACGTCCCCGGCTACGGTCCCATAGAAGTCTTTACGACGCGGCCCGACACGTTGTTCGGGGCGACGTTCTTCGTCGTGGCGCCCGAGCACCCGGCGGTCGAGAAGGTCACCACCTCCGAGCACGCCGACGAGGTGCGCGCCTACGTCGAGAGGGCGGGCCGGATGTCCGAGATAGACCGCACGGACGTGACGCGCGAGAAGACCGGCGTCTTCACCGGGGCGTACGCGATCAACCCGGCGAACGGGGAGGAGATTCCGATCTACGCCGCCGATTACGTCCTGCTCGGCTACGGCACCGGCGCCATCATGGCCGTCCCCGCCCACGACGAGCGCGACTTCGAGTTCGCCAGAAAGTACGGGATACCGATCCGAACCGTCGTCGCCCCGCCCGACTGGAACGGCGAGGCGCTCGAAGAGGCCTACACCGGCGAAGGCCCGATGGTCAACTCCGACGGGTTCGACGGCATCCCCAACGTCGAAGGCAAAAAGGCCGTAACGGATTGGCTCGAGGAGCGTGGCGTGGGCCGGGCGGCGGTCACGTACCGCTTGAGGGACTGGCTCATCTCTCGCCAACGCTACTGGGGGACCCCCATCCCGATCGTCTACTGCCAGCGTGACGGCATAGTGCCCGTACCGGAGGAGGAATTGCCGGTCCTCTTGCCCGAGGACGCGGAGTTCACCCCGACCGGCGAGTCGCCCCTGAAGCGCGACCCGGACTTCTACAACACGACGTGCCCGCGGTGTGGCGATCCCGCCACCCGCGAGACTGACACTATGGACACGTTCGTGGACTCGTCGTGGTACCAGTACCGCTACCTCTCACCGCACTACGACGAGGGGCCGTTCGACCCGGCGGAGGGGGAGAAGTGGCTTCCGGTGGACCAGTACACGGGGGGGATAGAGCATGCGACCATGCACCTGCTCTACACTCGGTTCTGGACCAAGGCGATGCGCGACCTCGGGCTCGTCGATTTCGACGAGCCGATGGTACGGCTCTTCAACCAGGGCATCATCCTCGGCGAGGACTCGGAGAAGATGAGTAAGAGCCACGGCAACGTGGTGAACCCTCAGGACTTCGTGGACCGCTACGGCTCCGACGCCCTGCGCTGCTTCTTGATGTTCATTGGCCCGTGGAGCGAGGGCGGCCCGTGGGACAGCCGCGGCATCGAGGGCATCTCGCGGTTCTTGAGGCGCGCCCTCTCGCTCACCACCGAGGCCGATGGCGCGGGGGGCGAGGCCGATCCGTCCGAGCTCGACCGGAGGATCAACCAGACCACCAAGAAGGTGACCGAGGACCTGGAGGCGTTCCGCTTCAACACGGCGATCGCCGCGCTCATGGAGCAGGCGCGGTACCTGCTCGGGGTGCGGGGTAGGGTGGACGAGGAGGAATGGCGCGATGCCTTGCGGACGTTCGTGCTGTGTCTCGCGCCGTTCGCGCCGCACCACGCCGAGCAGATGTGGGCGAACCTGGGCGAGCCGTACTCGGTGCATACCCAGGCGTGGCCCTCCTGGGATGAAGGCGCGATCCGGGTAGAGGAGATCACGCTCGTGGTCCAGGTCAACGGCAAGCTGCGCGACCGGATCGAGGCGCCCGCAGACGTCTCGGAGGACATGGCCAAGGAGCTGGCGCTCGCCAGCGCGAAGGTGCGGCCCCACGTCGAGGGACGCGAGATCCGCAAGAGCATCTACGTGCCGGGGCGTTTGGTCAACTTGGTGGTCGGGTAGCCGAGTCAGCCGCTAGCAAGAGCTAAAGAGCCGAAAGCCGACTGGCTAACTCAAGCGTTGCGCGTCTGGCGGTACTCTTCTACTACTTCGGACAGTTCTTCCCGGTTGCGCAGGCCGGCGAACGTCGGGAACGGCATCGTGCCGATCATCAGTACGCCCAGGATGAGGGCCACTGGCAGGGCGAAGAGTGGGGGCGCTTCGACGGCGGCGAGCACCGCGACGAGCACGCCCGCGCCCGGTATCGGGCAGCCGACGAAGTAGAGGCGGTTTTTGCACGTCGAGAACCTGGCCAGGCGCCAGGCGCCGCAGAGGAAGAAGACCAGGCAGGCGGCCACACCGACTACAGGCAGGACGTACAGCGAGCTCATGTAGAGCGCGAGCGCGGGGGCCGCGCCGAACGAGACCACGTCGGCCAGGGAGTCGAGGTTGGTACCGAATGCTTCGTCGCCGTTCTCGCTGCGGCGGGCGGCCGCTCCATCGAGGGCATCGAAGACGGCGGCCAGGGCGATCAGGCCGGCCGCAGGATAGTAGTCTCCGCGGAAGATCAGGAGCACGGAGAAGAAGCCGGCCACAAGGCTGCCGCTGGTCAGGGCGTTGGCCAGTGTTACGTACTCTCTCATGAGTTGCTCTCTCCCTTGCGATAGCGGGCCAGGGGCGTCTCGCCGGCTCGTACCCGGTCTCCCGTACTTACGAGAGGATCGGCGCTGCCCGCGGGGAGGAGCACATCCGTGCGGGAGCCGAAGTGTATGAGCCCGATCCTCTGCCCCGCGGTGACACTCTCCCCGGTCTCTACCCAGCGCGAGATCCTACGGGCGACCATGCCGGCTATCTGCACCACGACCGCGCGGCCTCTGGGCCCGTCTATGGCGATCCGGTTCTGGTGGTTCTCCTCTTTGGCGCCGCCCAGGAACGCCGGGACGAACCTGCCCGCGACCTCTTCCATCTTCGTTACGCTCCCCTCGACCGGGCTGCGGTTGACGTGGACGTTGTGGATGGAGAGGAAGGTGCTGATCCTGAGGGCCTCGCCGCCCGGAATCCAGGCCTCGTGAGCCTCCTCGACGTCGGTGACGAAGCCGTCGGCCGGCGCGTACACGACGTCCGGGTCCGGCTCCAGGGCCCGCTCCGGGTCCCGGAAGAAGAGCAGGGACGCTCCTGCGGCCCCGATCCCGGCGAGGCCGCTCCTCTGGCGACCAGCCAGAAGCAGCGCTACGCCCAGAGCGAGCGGCGCCAGCACGTAGGGACGGGCCGTCTGCCAGCTTCTCTGCGTGATCATCGCTCCGGGGCCTCCTGCGGTAGGGCGGCGCTGCACCGGAAGAGGAACGCCGGTGGGACGTTCAGGGGCGAGACGCGGCGCCGGACCGAGGCGAAGATCCGCCTGAGGTCCCGCTGCACCATCGTCGAGTACTGGATCGCGACCATCACCCCGTCCGGGGCCAGCACCCGCGCGATCTGGTCGAAGATGTTCCGCTTGACCGGCTCCGGCAGGGACGTAAACGGGAGACCCGAGACGATGATGTCGACTTCGGCGCCGTCCAGATAGTCCCCGACGTTCTCCGCCGAGTCGTTGATCACCCGCACCCGCGGGTCCTCGAACCTCCCATCGAGGGTGGCCACCAGGTCGGGGTCTACCTCGAACGCGAGAAGGCGGGCGTCGGGATGCAACCGCCCGACGATCTCCTCGGTGTACACGCC
>JAIVIG010000119.1 GCA_020200675.1 Actinomycetota bacterium | reverse complement strand
CTACATGCACTGGCGCGCCAGGATCCCCGGCGAAGGTTGGGGCACGGTGCGGCCGGAGACCGGAGAATTAATAAAGGTGCTGCAAAACTTCGACCTCGTCTCCGTTAACCCGCAACCGGACCCGGGCGCGACCGAGTACCTCTACCCCGTCGAGGACTTCGTGCGCGCGCTGCGTGAACCGCCGGGGTAATCCCCTGCGTCTCGGGCGAGGAGAGGTTCGAGGATACGGTTAGGATCGGGGCGGCGATGCCTCTCCACCTTTCTGGTGGGGACGAATCGTCGCGAGATCCTGAACCAGAAGGTAAGACTATCGGGCGGCGAAATCCTACTTTCGGTTGACGAAACACGGCCAAACTTTGATACAGTATGGTTCCGTGAAAGCCGGCGAGCAACTATTCCGCGAGCGCCGGGCCCGTTAAACAGAGCAAGGGAGAGTGGGAACGTGCGCATACGGAAGCTCTTGTTGGTGATCGCGGCGGCGATGGCGTTTGCCCTGACGGCCTGCGGTTCTGAGGAGAGGCAGACGCCCGACGATGCCGTGGTGCCCGACGCGCCCGAAAAGACGCAGCAGCAGAGCGCCGAAGAGCAGGCCAACGCCCCCGAAGACCCGACCCTGAACATGACGGTGCCCAGCATGGAGCGCATAAGCGACTCACCCATCCCCGACACGTTCGGCGAAGACGAGGAAGCGCTCAAGAACTTCGCCGGCATTCACCTGGAGGGGACGGGATTCCCGTGGCAGAAAGAGGCGAACGTGTACATCGCCGGGCACCGCCTCGGATACCCGAACACCCCGAGCTTCCTCGCCTTCTGGGACATCGACAACGTCGCCGAGGGCGACGATATCTTCGTCACGGACGCAAATGGCAGGGATTACACCTACGAGGTCTTCCAGGTCCTCGAGGTCGACCCGACGGACCTGTTCGTGACGGAGCCGCTGGAGGGCCGGAACATATTGACGCTGCAGTCGTGCACGCTCCCCGACTACGAACGACGCCTGGTCGTCCAGGCCGAGCTCCAGGATACCCGGGCCTAGAACGTACCGGGACGCCCCGCGCCAACGGGTCCCACCGAGGGTCGGGAACCTCCCCGGCCCCTCGCCTGGCGACTCCGCCCGAACAGGCACACGAAAAGCTGGTTCCGAACGCCTCCAGAAAGTGTGCCGCGTGGTACAATCCTCGTATCAGCGGGGCCGGCAATTTTATTTCCCCCCTCCTAACACGCCGGCCCCGTCTCTTTGGAGCTACGAGATCCGCCAACCGTCGACGGCTGGGTCCCGTGCCTACTCGTCGATCCTCACCGCGAACAACCCGTCTTTCGGGTCCAAAGTCAGCTCCTCGCCGAGGTACAGCTCCAGGCAAGACCGCCCAGTCCGAGGACGAACAACCCGGCTCCAACGCCCGCGCTCGCGCCCAATAAACGCCGCCGCGTAAACTCGCGCGCAGCCGTACGCTTTCTTCCGGCGTCGCCTATCGCGCTACGCTCGTCGCCGCCACTTGTGCGAGTTGTGCGGCCTCCCATACCTGGACTGGTTTACCACGAAACCCGGCTTTGGTGTTGGACCTGCCCCCGGGTTCGCTTCCGGGTGGGGCTAGGTCGGGTCAGCCAGGGCTCCGGCAGGCGAGGTCTCGCGCGTGGCGGCAACCTCTTGCACGCATCCTTCCAGCACGTCCAGGGCCTCTTCCAGTTGTTCGTCGGTTATGACCAGCGGGGCCAGAAAGCGGATGCAGTTTGCCTCCACCCCGGCGGAGAGGACCAGCACCCCGCGCTCGGCGGCGAGCTTCAGTATCTCCCCGACCTCGCCCTTCGCGGGTTCCTTGGTCTCCCGGTCCCGGACGAACTCCACGGCGACCATCGCCCCGAGCCCGCGCACGTCCCCGATCAGCTTCACGTGCTCGGCCAGCGACGAGAACCGCTCCCGGATGCGGCCCCCGATCTCCCGGGACCTCCGCAGGAGCTCCCCGTCCTCGAGCCTGTCCAGGACGGCCATCGCGCTCGCCAACGCCACCGGGTTCCCCGGGTAGGTACCACCCAGGGCCCCTTCCCGCGGCGCGTCCACTACCTCCGCCCGCCCCACGACCGCGGAGAGGGGGAATCCGGCCGCGAGCGACTTGGCCAGGATGACGAGGTCCGGCTGTACCCCCGAGTGCTCGACGGCGAACAACGCGCCCGTGCGCCCGAACCCCGTCTGGACCTCGTCGGCGATGAACACTATCCCGCGCTCCTCGCACTTCCGCTTGAGCGCCGGCAGATAGTCGTTCGGGGGATCTACGAACCCGCCCTCCCCCAGGACCGGCTCCACGATGAGCGCCGCCACGTCGTCCGAGGCGACGTAGTTAGAGAACGTCTTCTCCAGCAGATCCGCGCAGGCCTCCCCGAAGCTCTGCCCCTCCCCGGGCCTCACCGGCGGCCGGTAGGGATAGGCGTAGGGAACCCGGTAGACCTCCCCGGCGAGCGGCAAGAACCCCTGCTTGTACGGGGTAGTCTTGCTGGTTAGCGCGAGGGCCATCCAGGTGCGTCCGTGGAAGCCCCCTTCGAAGGAGATGATCGCCTTGCGGCCCGTGTACGCCCGGGCCATCTTGATGGCGTTCTCGACGGCCTCCGCCCCCGCGTTGAAGAAAGCCGCCTTCTCGCCCCCGGGCACGAGCCCCGCGAGGCGTTCGGCCAGTTCGCCGTAGAGGGCGTAGGGGGCCACGGTGTAGTCCGTGTGGACGAAGCGCTCCAGCTGCTCCCTCGCCGCCCCGACGACCTCCGGGTCCGAATGCCCCACGTTGAGCACCCCCACGCCGCCGGCGAGGTCTATAAACCGGTTCCCATCCACGTCGGTGAGTAGGGCGCCCCTGGCCTCGCTTATGGCCGCGGGGAAACCCAGGGCCAGCGCCCGGGCGACGAACCTGTCGTGCCTGGCCAGCACCTCCCGGCTCTTCGGCCCCGGAATCTCCGTCGTCAACTTTATGTGTCCCATCGCGTCTCCAGACTATCTTGCGCGAATCCTGCTCCTACGCTCGCCAGACGGCGGCGAGCTCTACTTCGTTCCAGCTCCCTACTGCGTCCCGTACTATACGCAACGGGAAAGCAGAAGGCCCGGAACGGAGTAAGAAGCTTGCCCGCGGGCGTAACCAAGTTACGAGTGTAGTGGCCGTTGCGCTCCTCTCACCTGGTAGGGGACAACTCCCGGTAGCCGACCCCAAGGTGCTCGGCCATCTCCTCTTGGAAGACCTCCTCGAGGACGGCCTTGACGCTTTCCCGAACCCAGGCCTGCCCGTCCCGTTTAACGGCTTCCTCGAATTCTTTCTTCGGGGTCAAGTGCCTCCCTCCTCACTCGACCCACCCGCTTCGGAGCTTCTTTTAGTGTGGGGTCCTCACACTGGGCTCGTACTCCCCGAAGACTAGGTCTCCCGTCCGGAAGCGTTTCAGCTCGTACGCCTTCAGCTCTGCCCTACGGGGGTTTCCCTCACAGATCCAACGCGCAAGCTCGGCTCCTACGGCCGGAGCTTTCTTGAAACCGGTCCCGCTCCACCCGAGGGCCAGGTAGAGCCCCTCCGGCCCCTCCGGTCCCAGTACAGGTCTCCCGTCGGGGGTCATGTCCAGAATCCCGGCACGGCCCGAGCAGTAGGGCGTCCTGCGAAGGGCCGGTATGCGCTTGCCCAGTAAGCCCGCCGCCGCTTCCGGGAAGCTGCGGTCGGGCTCCGGGTTCCATTCGTCGGGGTCTTCGAGGTGGGAGAAGTGGTCCCTGGTGCCGACGAGGGTGGCCCGCTCGGCGGCGGGTCTGGCGTAGAATCCTAGTGTCGAATCTATGATCGTCAGGTGCGTCGGCAGGGAGTAGGGTCGCTCGAAGAGCGCCACCTGCACCCGCGCCGGTTCTACGGGCAGCTCCAATCCCACCCCGGCGGCGAGCGGCACCGACCATGCCCCGGCGGCCAGTATCACGCTCCGCCCATCCAGTGGCCCGCTTTCGGTCTCCACCCCAGCCACCTTCTCTTTACGTGTGCGCAGCGCCGTCACCCGTCGCTTCTCGAAACGGGCTCCTAAAGACCGAGCAGCATCGAGGAGTCCGACCGCTGTCGCGGTGGGGTCCGCGTACCCGCCGCGAGGCTCGTAAGCCGCGAGCGTGACACCGTCAGTGTCGAGCGAGGGGTCGATACCCTTTAGTTCCTCCGGCCCTACCAGTTCGGTCTCCACCCCGACGCTTTTCCCCAGGAACACGTTGTGCCGTAATGCCTCCGCCCCGTCCTCCCCGGCGAGGTAGGCGAAGCCCGTGCGGGTGAAGCCGCACCCACCGCCTACCCGCTCGCCCCACAGCTCGAAGTAGTTGGTCAGGCTCTCCCAGGCGAGGTCAGCTTCGAGGGCCGTCGGGTAGTGTGCCCGGACGAGGGCTCCGGAGCGTGGAGTGGAGCCCGTGGCTGGACCCTCCCGGTCCAGGACCAGCGTCTCCATTCCGCGCTCGGCCAAGTGGAAGGCGACGCTCGCGCCCACCACTCCGGCTCCGACGACTATCGCCTCCGGCGTGGCGCCGACCACAGCCTTACAGGCCCATCGGGGTGCGGTCCGGGTGGGCGACGCCGCTCTCAACGGCCGCGTCCCGAACGGCTTCGGCGACTTGCTCGTGGACGTCCGGGTCGAGGGTGTCGGGGATGAGGTTCGACTCCTCGGCCAGCTTGGCGAGGGTTTCGGCGGCGGCGAGTTTCATCGCCAGGTTGATCTCCCCGGCCCCGGCCAGGAGCGCTCCGCGGAAGATGCCGGGGTAGCCGAGTACATTGTTCACGCT
>JAIVIG010000118.1 GCA_020200675.1 Actinomycetota bacterium | reverse complement strand
GCGCGCAGACTCTCCTTCGGAGCGGCGAGCGGCCCGCCGAGCCAAGGTTCGGCGAGCGCGTGGGTCGGACTGCCCCCCGTGCCCCAGATGCCTCCCGGTGGCGCCTGGACGAGCGGTAGGTGCGTGCGCACCAGGTAGGCCAGGGCTGATGGATCCCGATCTGGCTCCATGCCGGAGAGCAGGCCCCCAGCTCCGTGAAGGTGCGCGGCGCCTCCTCCACACTAGTCCGCGCCGCCGCAACGACACGGTCGAGGTCGAGACCCTCCAATCGCTTGCCGGCGATGGAGCGCAGCGAGCGGGTGAGCGCCGGCTGCAGTGCAGGACGCAGGAGCAGGTAGTCTCCGGCAGTCATGAGATGCAGGGTGGCGCGCATGAGCGTGGCCCGAACGACCTCCCGCTGTTGTAGTAGACCAGTGAGGTCGTCGCGACGGAAGTTCCGGAGCCGGGTCCAGAGGCCGATGTAGGGAGGGTTCGGCACCTGGGCCTGGAGGCCGACCAGGCGCTCGACGGCGTCGGAGACGGGAAGCGGCTCCCGGTCTAGCAGCATCTGGCGGGCGAGGGTCGCCCGGTTGAGCTCGCGGAGCGTCAGGACCCGATCTGCTCCCATGCTCACCAGGGCAGGGGCTTGCCGTCGCGGAAGAAGCCGCCCGTCGGACCGTCGTCGGGAAGGGTGGCCGCCCACACCACGCTCGCCGCTCCCTCCGGAACCGGACGGCCGCCGGCCGCCTCGGCCTCCGGCGAGGTTGCGACGAGACCCGGGCAGACTGCGTTGGCGAGGATATTCGTGTCCTTCAGGTCGGCGGCGAGCTTCATGGTGAACGCGTTGAGCGCCGCCTTGGAGACCGTGTAGGCCGGGAGCACTCCCCCCACGCTCGCCATCCCTCCCGGGGAAGTAAAGGAGGAGCCAGCTTCGCTCGAGACGTTGACGATCCGGCCGTGATCGCTCCCGCGAACGAGCGGCAGGAGCGCCTCGCAGACGTGCCAGGCGCCGAAGAGGTTCGTCTCCAGCGTCTCGTGGACCATCCCGAGATCCGCGCTGCTCGTCCGCTGCGTATGGTCGAAGTTGATGCCGGGGTTGTTGACCAGCACGTCCAGCTTGCCGATCTCCTCAAACCAGGCGGCGAGTCTCCCGACGCTCTCGTCTTCGGAGACGTCGACCGTGCGGGGTAAGATGTCGAAACCCTCCCCGGAGAGGTTCTTCGCGGCCAGCTCGGCCTTCTGGGGATCTCGCGCGCCGAGGACCACCTTTTCATACCCCCTCGCACGAGCTGGCGGCACACCTCGAACCTGATGCCGCGGTTGGCGCCGGTGACTAGTGCAACCGGTGAAACACCTCGTTCGTCGGCGCCGTGTGAAACCTGGGTACGAACAGCGCATCGAGCGGGGTGACGGGTGAGGTCGGATGACGAGGGCGACAAGAAGGCGGGGGAAGTGATCGGGGAGATGGGCCGCGAGAGGATGGCCCTGCGCGCCAAGAGGACCGCCGTCGTGCTCCTCGGAATCTCGGCGTTTCTGTGCCTGATCTCTGCTCTCCTCAGCCTGGCCGGGTATCTTCCTTACGCCCTCGGGCCCTCGATCATATTGATGGTCGCTGCGACGACGGGCTTCGTCGCCTCCATACTCGAGTCCCGAGGACCTTGACGCGAAAGCGTATATACTCAACATGCAAGCCAGTACGAACAGGAGACTCTCAAAATGGCGCAACCCGTAGCAATAACGGCGAGCACGTTCGAAGAAGAAGTCCTCAACTCCGAAGTACCGGTGCTCGTCGATTTCTGGGCTTCCTGGTGCGCCCCATGCCGCCAGGTGGCCCCGGTGATGGACGAGATCGCCACCGAGTACGAGGGCTCCGTAAAGGTGGCCAAGGTCGACGTCGACGCCGAGTCCGAGCTCGCCGGTAGCTTCGGTATCTCCAGCATCCCGACCATCGCCCTCTTCGAGCCCGGCGAGCAGCCCAAGGCTGTCGTCGGCGCCCTCCCCAAGGAGATGCTCGAGTCCGCCTTCGAACTGGAGCGCTTCGCGAAGAAGTAACCCGAGGACCCGGGCGTCTCGTCCCTTGATAGGTAGCGCCTCGTAAACTAGAATCTTCGCGTGAGCGCCCTCTCGGGCGCGTCGCCCAAACGGCGAGATAGCTCAGTTGGTAGAGCACATGACTGAAAATCATGGTGTCCCCGGTTCGAATCCGGGTCTCGCCACTTCTCACTCTGGCTTATATATCGCAAAAAGCCGGAAAACGAAGAGGGGCCAGAACTAACTCCCGGCCCCTTCTACACCAATTACTACACCAACGCGCTACGGCTGCTAGCCCAGGACTTCATCTATCGCATCCCCTGGCACCTGGAGCCAGGGAGCCGGTTGCTTCTATTCACCGAACCGAGAGCGGAAATTCTCAAGAACCTCCAAACTCCTGCTTCTCTTGCTAATACTTCATTACCACTGGACCGCTTGAAGAGTAGGACCCACGATATGGCCGATCTCCGCGTTAACGTCATGAGTGAAGTGTGCCGCGTACCAGATCGCTATGTCCTGGTTGTAGGTGCTCTCTCCATTGACGAAGCGGCCGATATCAGCCGGGGCATTCGGCTGCGATAGTCCTGCTTCACTTGGGGCAGCAGATATTCCGTCGTCTATCTCCGAATCGTGATGCCGCAGGATCCACACGTCACCGCGTCCGAAGGCGTCTGCGACACCGTCGTCTGGGCCCGGGATCAACATGTAAGCATCACCAGTCGTGGAGTTCTCGATCCACCACCTTCGACTGCGTGAGGAATTTCGGTAGCGCATGACCTCCCAGTAGTTAATGTGCCAGTTCGATGAGGTAATGGGTGGAGAGTTGTACTCCCACACCACGTTGTTTCCTTCGGAAAGAATGTCGAAGTCGAACCTCCAGTAGACGTGGTGGTGGTGGATGTTGCAAACGCACGAGTTCTCTACGGCCGAGAATCCAAAGCGCGGGCGGATAGTCCCATCGGCATGGAGACGCCACTCGCTGATATACCGATACCAGCCTGCCTGCAGCTCGCTAACTACAACAACCTCCTGTCCCTGGATGTATATCGCAACGCCCCGGAAGTTTCCCGAATCCGTCCCAGAGTCAAGGATCGTCTGCGCTGGTGTAGGGCACCAACGAATTCCTGGAGCGACGTCCGTCCCGGTAGCCTGGATGTAGCTTTCCGCGTACAGCCAGTCGCGGAAAGGACCGCAGGCATTGCCGTCGTACTGCACGTTGAGGATCGGGACGTGGGCTCGGTAGAGCACGCGCTTGCCACGGTAGTCCACTTCTCGCAGCGTAACGCCGGATCCGTTTGTTCCCAAGGAATATGACGGCCTGAACACGAGGAAACTCCAGAGCGTGGTACCACCTTGAGTAATAGTGACCCTGTACTGGCCTGCCAAACCCCTAGGAGTGGGGGTTTGGTTCGCGTTGGGTAAGCCACAGGTGGCCGCGGCTGCCAGGGCTCTCGAGGGAGCCCTCTCGGGGAATCGTGACACCGTTCGGCCGATCATGTTCACGCCGACGATCTCGTTGGGGACTTCATTACTTCGGGAGACGAGCAAGACCGCGAGGGTTCGCTCTATGCGACCGTCCGGGCGCGTCGGCTCGGTGATCAAGGGCGGCATAGCGGGTCGAGCTTCCATCATTTGCTCACTGAGCGCGGGCCCGAGATCGGGATCCTCGTACAAGACCTCGACGGCTTCTTCGAACTCTTCTCTGGTTGGAAGTGGCTGGTGGCCTGACTCCGAAACTTCCATTGATCCTTGGACATCATCGAGAGATCCAGTGGTCAGGATTACCCGGTTGTTTGTGTAGTCATAAGTCGTGGTGCGGTAGCGATCCGGCTCCATACCATCGGCTCTGCCCGCGTCCACAGGGTTTAGGAGTTCGATCGAGAGCAGCCGCTGCCTTGTTTCGCTCAGCTGCGCTTGGACCGAAGGATGTTCGGATAAGGCTTGCGATACTTCGTCGATAACCTCGGGCCCAGGGCCAACCGGTTCGATATTTATCTGCATGTCGCTATGCTCGGTCATTACACCTACTCCCTATTGGTGTGCTGGCAACCCTTTGACAGGCACTGCATTCTGGCCTCAGAAGCCACGAGTAGATCGTGAGTGATACTAGCCGGACAAACAGGTTCCTTTGGGGTGTGGCTACTACACCAGATATCCGCGCTCCTCCTTCCCTCGCTCCCTGCTCGGGGAATGAAAGCACACGGCAATGAATCGGCAATGAATCTCGTATGAGTCGGCGATGAATTTAGGATAGATTCTGGCGATTAGCAGGCTAAATTGGCCAACAATTAAAGAGGCTTGCCCGAAGAGAGTGGGCTTTACAGCGCGATCAGCGCAGCTGTGGTCGGGGTGCCCACCACTTCGCCGATGCCGAGGCGGTGCAGCACGAGGGTAAACTGGGCGACGAGGGGACGGATGGTACGGTACAGTCGGGACATCATGGAGGAACCTCCACCGGTTACGAGTGGTTCGGGCAAACCTCGTCGTACCTGGTTGTGCCGTCTCTTGATTCTCGAACCGGTGGATCATCCCACCGCGTAAGTCCTGTTAGTTAGGGGTTGCTAGGAATCTACCTGTAGCGCTCGATGAAAAACTTGGCATAGTAGTTGGGCCAGTCGGCGCCCGGTGCCCTGAGGGGTTGTTCGTTCGCCACTAGGATCAGTAGATAAACGAGTTCGCTTTGGGTGAAAGAAGCGTGGAGGAGAGGGTTCAACCTCCCTTGCAGAAAGTTGGCGTACCAGAGCGGCCATTCGGGGTCCGCGCCATCGGTTTCGATATACGCCTGGTGGTGCGCCTCACCTACCTCACGAAAAAGCTCTTGCAGTTGTTGGTTGAGGTCTGCCTCAATCATAGTGCTTCCATGATAGTCTCATTACACCACCCGGTAAAGAGGTGTTTTCATACCTAAAGCAGGGGTAAGCTCTTGTGCACCCAACTGCCGAGCAGACCAGCCTTTTTGGAAACCGAGCCCACGCATCATGCGCTCGTTATAAAGCGGTCCGCTTGTCCTAATTATGAGAGAGGACACGGGGACCGCTACCCCTATCATAGGAAACCAAGGTTACAGAGCGGCTACAAACGCGTGAAGCGTAAAGAAAACTTCGAGTAGAAGGGTTGGGTCCCGGAGCGGCAACGAGCCTAATTTTCGGCTCCAGCATTCTCAGAAACTCGCAGGACCGTTAGGTGGAGCAGGCTTTCTCCGGCTGCTCCGGCGAGGGTATGAGTCCCAACTGACGCATCCTTGCCAGGTCGTCCTCTAGCGCCCAAAAGTCCACGAACTTCCCGTCCTCGACCCGCAGGAAATAGACCTCGTCTACTTCCATACGTTTTCCCGTGGGAGGCACACCCTTGAACTCACCCCGGTTCGTGCCCGAGCATCGAAAGCGTCCCACCACCGTAGTCCCCTCGGCCACCAGTTCTGCGATCTCCATACGCCAGTCGGGAAAGGCGGCCCGGAACGCCGTGAAGGACCGTTTCGTGGGCCTCGCCAACTTCGGGACGAAAAGCTCGTCCATGACGTCCATGTCGTCCGCGTTGATGGCTTTCACCATGCGATGCACCATCGCCTTGTTATCTTCCGACATGATTCTCCTTCCGTTGCCTACCGACTACCGGGACGGGGCCACCATTACCACAACACCGATGACGGCGATGAGGGCTCCCAGAATGTCCCACCTGTCGGGACGGAAACCATCTATGATTATCCCCCAGACTAGCGCCAGTGCGATGAAGATGCCGCCGTACGCGGCATAGGTTCTTCCGAACTCCGTGATAGGCTGAAGGGCGGCTACCACTCCGTAAGCGGCGAGGATCAAGCCTCCTGTAATTGCCCAGAACAACGGCTTGCTCTCGCGCATCCAGCCCCACACCAGATAGCCGCCACCGATCTCGCACAACCCAGCGAGCACGAATAAAGCGCCGATAATTAACAGCCTATCCACGTTTCCCCCTTACATCTGGCTACAGCTGCCGCGAGTAGTCTAAGCGATACACTGTGTGCAGGCGTACTTAGGTGAGATCCCGCTAACGGAGATTCCGGAAGCTAAACGGGTAGCTATAGTCTTTCTGGAGGTCTTACCCTCGATTAGCTCCCTCCTCTGCCGCCGGCCAACAAAATCGGCCTTACGCCATCCCTTCATGGCCTCCACA
>JAIVIG010000117.1 GCA_020200675.1 Actinomycetota bacterium | reverse complement strand
GTGTTAGCATGTCCGCGTGGGAAACGGGACGAGAGCGACCCACCGGATTATCCCGGAGGAACACGTCGAAGGGACGATAACGGCGTTCCTGATAGGCCACGAGGACTGCCCGCCCCAGCTCGTGGAGGTCCACCGGGGCAAGTGGTCACTCGTGTGCTGGTGCCGGTGGTGCTCGGACCTCAAGACCTACGAGGTCCGGATAAGGCAGTAGGAGGACACGGAAGCCCCGAGGGTGTAGAAGGGGGCCAGACTTTCCTCTCCCATACCGCTACCCCGCCCTCCTGCCCCGCCTACCAGCCCGAAGGAACGCGCCCGACGAAGGCGTAACCCTCGGAGTGGGTATCACGCTTCCCGCTAGCGCCTCCCGCAGGCTCTCTATGCGATGCACCAGGAAAGAGAACCCTCGCCTGCTGTCCTGCTCCACTACCCCCTCCAGCAGGAACGCCCCTTCGCGGTGCAAGAGATGGCCGTCGCGGGCGTAGACGCTCTCGAAGATTGTCGCCTGCAACAGGCCCCGCTCGTCTTCGATTAGGAGGAAGTACACCGGCCTGCCGCTCTTGGTTGGAGGCCTCTGGAGCGACTCCAACAGGCCGGCCGCCCGGACCTTCGTACCGTGAGGAAGGTCGAGTATCTTCCTGCTCGGCGTGGTCCCGAGCTCCTCCAACGCTTCCCGATGAGGTGAGAGGGGATGGCGGAAGACGTTCAAGGAAAGCGCCTCCCACTCCATCCGCTCCCTCCGCGCGGCGGACGGCGGCAGATAGGAGGCGCGGTCCCCGAGGCCCAACCGCTGCTCCCACCAACTCGCCGGGTGGGGAAGGGGCAACTCGGCCTGCCGGGAGGAGCGTCGCTTCCGGGATGGGAGGAGGCGTTGGCGGAGCCCGCGATGAGGGGGCATCCCCTCCAGGATACGACCCGGCACCGGCTCCTGCTGAAGCTCTCGGCGAGGCTCGTTGGGCGCATCAGGGAGGCGGGGAAGTGGCGCTTCATGTAGGCCGATGCGTAGGAGAGCTCCGCGAACGATGCGCCATGTGCTGCGGAGAAGCCGTAGACGGAGAAGCCCTCCGTCCACGAGAAGACCTGGCGGGCCGTCTCCGCAGGCACACCCCGCTCCACCGCCTGGCGCACAAACTTGGCCCGCAGCCGGTCCATGGCTCCTGGTCCCCGATCGGAGGTCATGGCGCGGCGGATCCTGTCCCCCTCGGCCAGCGTGAACCCTGCGACCCTGTGCGCGACCTCGAGCACCTGTTCCTGGAAGACGAGCACCCCGTACGTCGGCTTCAGCACTTCTTCTAGCTCCGGCAGGGGTACGGAGTAGGCTTTGAGCCCGTTGCGCCGCAGGACGTAGGGCGTTACCAGGTCTCCCCTCACCGGCCCCGGCCTGAAAAGGCTGATTTGCGCTACCAGGTCCCGGAACCGCCGAGGCCCCAGCCGCCGCGAGAGGTGCATCTGGCCGGGCGACTCCAACTGGAACATCCCGGCGTTCCGCCCGGTCCGGATCAGGGCGTAGGTCTCCCTATCCTCGAGCGGCAGGTCGTAGGGGTCCACCTTCCTCCCCAGCCGCTTCGAAGCCAGCATCCCAGCCTCATGCAGAGCCGTGTGCATCCGCAAGCCCAAAAGATCCAATTTCGGAATGCCACAATACTCCAGGTCGTCCTTGTCGTATTGACAGCGCGGTAGCCCCTCCATCCCCGAAGGTTCCAGCGGTCCCCGCCTCCCTGATGCGCCCAACGAGCCTCGCCGAGAGCTTCAGCAGGAGCCGGTGCCGGGTCGTATCCTGGAGGGGATGCCCCCTCATCGCGGGCTCCGCCAACGCCTCCTCCCATCCCGAGAGACCCGCGTAGACCCGGTTGCGGTCCCGGAAACGCGTCGGCACGTGGCGCGAGAGCTTGTTTATCTCCTGTGGGGAGTGTCCAAGAGCCCTTGCCGCCACCCTCACCGCGCCCCGCAGCGACATCGTTTGCACCGTGGCGGCCTCGGCGACGCCTCGCCGCTCGTAGCGCCGGACCATCTCGAAGCGCACCTCGTCGCGCCGTTTCGAACAGAAGTCCAGGTCTACGTCCGGCGGGTCCTCACGCCCCTCGTGCATGAAGCGCTCGAAGAGAAGCCTATTCGAGAACGGCTCCGGGCTCGTCAGCCCCAGGCAGTAGGCGACCATCGAGTTCGCCGCGCTCCCCCGGCCCGTCACCGGGATGCCCTTCTCGCGCGCGATCCCAACCGCCTCGTGTGCGATCAGGAAGTAGGGCGCGAACCCCAGATGCTCGATACAAGAGAGCTCCCGCCGCAGCCTTCCGACGACCCTACGCCTCATCTCCGGTTCTGGCTGACCGTAGCGACTCCTCGCTCCCTCCCAGACCAGCCTCCGCAGCTCCTCCTCCGCGCTCTCCCCACTGCCTGGGTGCGCCGCCGGCATGTGGACCTTCCCCGACAGCCTTACCGCCCCCGCGCATCGGTCCACGATTGCTGCCACGTTCCGCAACGCCTCCGGATAGTCCGCGAAGACCTGGCGCATCCTCTCCTCGGATCTCAGATACAGCCGGTCCGTTGGCCTGTAGCCGGGACCGGGCAGCGCCGTAAGCGCCGCAGCGGCAACCAGTACCTCGTGCAACCGGTGATCCACCGGAGCGACGTAAGCTACCTCGTTCGTAGCGACGACAGGCACCCCGTTCTCCCTCGCGAACCCCGCCACGCCCCGCATCCTGCGCCGGCTCCCGGCCGTACCGTCGTCCGTCAGCTCCACGAACAGCCGCCCCTCGAAGACTTCCCTCAGAGCCCCCAATGCACCTTTCGCCTCCTCCCGCTGCTCGTCCAGCAAGAGTCGAGGAACAAGCCCGAACGGCACGGCGCCCGTCAGACAGACGAGCCCCTCGCTGTGCCGTAGCACCGTTCCCAGCGGACATCGTGGCCTGCGCCGGTCCTCGGAAGAGGTCCTATATTCCGTGATGAGCCGGCATAGGGAACGATAGCCTTCTATCGATTCCGCGAGCAGGACCAGATGCCCTCCGGCCGTCGAGATCTCCGCGCAGACAACGGGGGAGGCCCCTATGTCCTCGGCGGCCTTCAAAAACCTCGGCACACCGTACAACCCGTCCTGGTCCGTCAGGGCCATCGAGTCCAAACCCATCTTCTCGGGGGCCTCCACCAGCTCCTCCGGGGTTGCGATCCCGAACCCGTAGCTGAAGCCGCTGCGGACGTGTAAGTGGATGAACCCCTCCATCAATCCACCACGCCCACGAGCAGCCAATCGCCGGAACGTTCCCGAGCCAGATCGACAACCGCTCCGCCCGACAAGAGGACCCGAAAAACCACCCTGTCCACGCTGCGGTCCGCGTCCCACCATCCGCCCACCCGCCTCCAGCGGTCAAGGACCTTCTCTACGCGTCGCCTCTTCCAGGAGGGGTGGCATCTCCTGCCCTCGTTTGGACGCAAGACCTCCACCTGCCCGGAGAGGTTCCTCAGCTCGACGGGCTCTTCCAGGGCGTGAACGGCCTCTCCGGTTCTTCCCTCTAAATCGGAGGCCCTAGAGAGCCAAGGGGCCTTCAGCAGGTGCTCCGCGACCGCCTGTTTGGAGGCGGTGGTCACGAATAGGGGCTCCTCGAAGCCCTTCGGCCTCAAGGGGTAAGCGTGGATCTCCGACACCTCGATTCCGAGCAAACTGCCCTCCTCTCCGTTCATGGAGGAGACCACCGCCATCGCGGATCTCGGGGATGAGGGACCCTACCCCGCCGGGTATAATTACCGACGAGGAACGGGCGTCTTCATCCTCCGTGCACGCCTCCCCAAAGACCGTTCTTGGTTGGTAGCCGGTCGGTCCTCGGGAGGCCCAGGGTGGGGACGCTCCTCCTTTTCCTTTTTGTCCCTTCCTACTATAGACCAAACAATTGTTTGATGTCTACGGTGAAGTACGCTAAGATTCCCCTAGACCGGTTCGAGTAGGAGATGGCGGTGGAGCAGCTACACCCGAAGAGGTTGGAGATCCTCAAGCTCCTGGCCCGACGGGAGGGAACGGTGGGCAGGACGCCGAGCATCCGCGAGATCGCAGAAGCCGTGGGCTTGAGGAGCCCACAGACCGTTTACCACCACCTCAACCGGCTCGAAGGGTCGGGATACCTGGAGCGGTTGGACGACCGGCCCCGAACACCCAGGCTCACGGAGAAGGCCTGGAAAGCCGTCCTAGACGGCGGGACGCCCCTGCTCGGAAGGATAGCCGCCGGTAGGGGGTTGGAGGCCGTGGCCGTGGGCGACGAGGCGTATTCTTTGGCCGCCGAGCTCCTGTTGCCGAGTTCGGGTAGAAGACGGTACCTCCTACGGGTGGTGGGGCAGAGCATGATTGGGGCCAGGATCGAGGATGGGGACCTCCTGGTCGTAGAGGAGGACGAGGACCCATCCGACGGTACGGTGGTCGTGGCGTTGTTGAACGGGGGGGAAGAGGTCACGGTCAAGAGGCTCTACCGTGAGGGGGAGATGGTGAGACTTAAGCCCCAGAACGGAGGGCACGAGGACATGGTCATACCCGCCGGGGAAGTGCAGATACAGGGGCGGGTCGTGCACGTAATCCATCCTCCGGGGCGATGAGAACGCACCATGGTATGAGGCCCACGCTCTTGAGGGGTTCGGCTAGCCGAACACTTCGTCTATGGAGGGCATTCACGGGCCGTGATGCCCGCGAGCCTAGCTAACTACTGCCCGACCTTGGTTCTGGGTTCACCGTGAAGTCTGCCGGCACAGACTTCACCGGCGCAAATCCACCGCCGACTTGCGCGAGGTTCGTCATCGTTCCCGGAGCCGTCGGGATCGCGACGATCTCGACGGCGACCGAGCCTCCGGTGGGGATCGTGCCCAACGTGCAGTCGAAGAGATTACCGCCGTGGTGAGGTGGGCCGCAGAATCCCTGGCTGGGTGTCGCCGAGACGAACGTCATACTCGGCGGTAAGAAATCCTTGAACCCCACGTGTTGGGAAAAGGAGTTGTTCGTCACCACGACGGTAAAGGTGAGCGGACTTCCCACGGTAGCAGGGTCGGGGGCAACCGTTTGGGTAGCGCTAATACCTTCTTCTGTCTGCGCCTGATTCCTCATGGCTCCCTCCGGGGAGGCGTTTATCGATTCTTCCTCTTGAGGGCCTATTACGCCTCCGAGCTCATCGGGGGCGGGCTCAGGAGCAGCGGGTTCAGGGGCAGTTGCCTCCGCCGCGGCGGTAGTTTCTTCGACCGTAGCCTCCACTCGGTCCTCGGTCTCCTCCATCGTAGTCTCTTCGATCGAGGTTCCTTTGGCGCCGCTATCCTCTTCTGTTTCCTCCACGGGCGTTTCTTGTCCTCCGCAGCCCGCCAGGAACACCGAAACCACTAGCGTGAGCATCAACGGCGCGAAAATTCTCATCGAGTAGCCCCCTCTCTTGATTGGAGAAGCATAGCATCTGCTCTGGGCGTCGAGCCACTGCGTGTTAGGAGACTCGTGGTGAGAACACGAAGGGCAGCAGGAGACATGGCTTGTTCTGTATGAGCGAGCTTCATCCCCTCCTATTGCTAACCTAAAGTGGACAGTAGCGAGAGCAGGACGCTCTACCCTCTAGCCCTCCGGTCCGCTATTACGGGTTTCGACGGGGGCGGGAGCGGCCCCGCCCGGGGGAGGATGCTACAGCGGCAGCCTCGTTCTACGCCCTTCTCCCGCGCCAGATCATCACCAGCCGCACCGCCAGGAGACCGGCGCCGAAGAGGACCAGCGCCACCACCGTGCCGGCGGCCACCGGAACCCCGCCCGTGTTGGGGAGTGGCCCGCTGGTCGGGACCTCGTCCACCACGTCGCCCTGCGTGCTCGTCTCCGGCGCGAGCTCGTCCGGGTCCCCGCCCGATGACGCGAATGCCCCCGGCGTCGAGGCTTCCGCCCCATTCCCGTCCGAGGTGGCGCTCACGCCATCGTTCCCGTCATCGTCGTACTGATCGCTCCCGTTCGTGATCTCCCCATCCGTGGTTTCGCTGTCTAGGGAGTTGAGGTCGTTCTCGGCGTCTGCGAGGTCATCGTCTTCGTCTACGTCTTCGTCGAAGATGTCGGGGACGCCGTCGTCGTCCTCATCGACGAAGTCCTCGTCGATGAAGCCAGGAGGGAAGCGTTCGCGGAAACGTTCGCGGAAGCGGTCACGGTCTCGATCGCTGGCAGTAGTATCGTTGCCGCATTCTATGCCGAACGAGTTCACGACCTGGAGATCGCCGCTCAGCTCCTCAAGCCCATCATCGGTCAGGAATTCGATGTCGTTGTCCGCTCCTTCAGGTGGAGCCTCCCTGTTGGTGTCGGGGGAGTCGTCCAGCACGATAACTTGGTCGTTCTGGATGTCTATTTGGGCATTCACGCCACGAAATACCGTGCCGCGCTCTCCCAGATCCTCGACGGGTCCGTTAACCACCTGAAACTCTATAAAGGCGTTGGGTTCGGTGAACCTGCAATTCTCTTCGAGAATGTCGAGGCGCGTAACGGGCGAGGCGTTGTCCTCCGGGGTTTCGTTCACCGTATCGCCCCCACGCCGGAACCGCCAGCACCAGCATCGCCGCAGCCAGGAGGACCGCCGCGAGCAGCGCGAAGAAGACTATTGCGAGCCGACGCTTACCGGATGCTCCCCAGCTCCCCCCGTTGAAAACCACGCCGCCCTCTCTTTCGTATCTCATATCTACTGTCCAGGTTATCGACCGAAACGGCCTTTTCCTTGAATATGCTCCTATTTACTTACAGCCTGGAATACTAACATCGCGGGCGCTACACCGCCCCCGCCCTACCGTTCTTTGACCGCCTGATCAAGACTACGCCCCTTAACCGCTGCGCCACGAGGCGAGATGAACGCGCACGGTCTGCTCCACGAGGCTTTCTACCACTTGGTCGCCCGGAAGCCGTTCGATCATCACGAGGGACACCAGACCGTGCACGTTGCCCCACAGCAGCGTCGCCTTCCCTTGCGAGTTCTCCGTCGCTTCCCCTTCTTTACCGTTCTCGCGCAGGACTTCGCCGATGACATCTCCGACCGCCTCGACCACCTTCTCGCCCATCTCGGGAGCTTTCTTTCCGGAAAACGAAACTTCCCCGACGCTGTACATAACTTGATAGAGGTGGGGGGAGCTTTTCGCGAACTCCACGTAGGCGCGCCACATCCCGTAGATGGCCTCCTCCGGCCCTTTGGCGGCCTGCCGAGCGGCCCGCATCGCTTCGAGCTGCTCGGCGTAGCCCTGCCGCGAAATTTCGAAGAGGAGATCGTCCTTGGAGCGAAAGTGTTCGTAGATCGCGGGCTGCTTGAGTTCGATGCGCTCGGCAATTCTGCGCATAGACACAGCCCGCCAACCCTCGCTGGCTGCGATCTCCCGCGCAGCGGTCAGAATCCCGTTCCTGAGTTCCTGCCGGTGCTCCGGAACGTTCCGCATCAGGTGCCTAAACGGGGCAACAACCGTCCTATCCCTCGGATGCGCACTCAAGGCAGCAAACTCCCTCCATTACGCTCTCTTTAAAGGTCACATCCCCGGCACGCTTCACATCGCCGGTGGCCTCTACCACGCAGCGCTTCAGCGTACGTATCTCGCGACGGCAGGACTGGCAGATTTCGGGCAATTGCCTCACGCCTTGCATTTTACTTCCCGCAAGCGGCCCGGTCTTCACCACGCTTCGCCCTACCGTCCGTTAGGTTGACCGGGGCGGGGCGTCCTGCCTAAGATTGCTTCTGCTGGGTAAATCAAGGTGAAGGGAAAGCGTGAGGATTCTTATCGCGGGCGTCGTGGTGCTGGTAATGCTCTTTGGAGTGGGCTGCGGAGGGGAAAGCTCCGAAAAAGACGCTTCGGTGGAGACTTCCCAGGAAACAAAGCAAAGAAATGCGGTTACCGTCGAGGAGACGACGGCTCCCCGCGAGACGACGGAGCTCACCACCGGCTTTGAATTCTCGGTCGGCCGGTCGCCGATGGACGAGGACGAGTACGACGCTACCGTCAAGGTGACGCGGGTGGTGGACGGCGACACCGTTGACATCACCCCGGCCGTGGACGGCGTGACCCGCGTGCGCCTGATAGGCGTGGACACCCCAGAGACCCGGGACCCGGACTGCGGGGTACAGCCCTACGGTAACGAGGCCAAGGCGTTCACCACCTCAGAGCTCCAGGA
>JAIVIG010000116.1 GCA_020200675.1 Actinomycetota bacterium | reverse complement strand
GCGTCCCATTTCCGTACCTCGTACTCTGCCAGGCCGAACTGGTCCTTGGCCGACTCGAAGCACGACTCAATTTGCCAGCGCGTGCCCGCCACCCGCACCACCTCCTCCAGCGTGGTGGTCTCCTTGGGGGCGAAAACCACGTAGTAAGCGAACTCGTTAGGATCCTCTATGCCCCGCCGCACCAGCAGCCAATGGCCCCAAAACATCTCCTCTTCGGTCAGCTGCAGGCGGTACAGCGGCAAGAGTGTCCAGTCGTACAGACGCGGGCCCTTGGCGCCTTGGCCCGCCGAAAGACTCCTCCAGTCCTCGGGGGTGGCGCGCTCGGCGATACGATCGGCCCGGACCTGCCCTGGCCCAAGCTCGGTTTCCGTCCATAAGGGTTCGGCGCTCCTGACCGCCAAGACGAAGGGTTGCCCGCGTCCCTCAAGAAACATCCTGAGCCTGCGGTCCGACCCGTAGATGGTGTCGCCCGTCACCCACCCCGCGGGCACGCTGGCCTCCAGCGCTCTATCCAACATCCTCCGAGCGAGCTCCGGCTTAGTGGCGAAGCCCACCTCCTCCGGGACGCCCGCCTCCGCCCTGCGCTCTCCGTCTTTGGCCCACTCCTTCGGTAGGTACAGCGCCCGGTCAATGAAGGCCGCCCCCTTTGTCGAGGCGTAGCACAGGAACACACCGATTTGGCAGTTCTCTATCCTGCCCGCCGTCCCCGAGTACTGGCGCTGGACGCCCACGCTCTTGTTGCCCTTCTTCAGGAAGCCGGTCTCGTCTACGATGAGCACAGCATCCTCCTCACCAAAGTGCTCTAAGGCGTAGTTCCTAAGGTCGTCGCGTACTAGGCCAGCGTCCCAGTCGGCGGCGTTCAGGAGCCTTTGTATGCCGTCGGGCGTAGCCTCGCCGGCTTGCTCAGCTAGCTGCCAGCCGTTCTTGCGCTCCAAGGCGCCGGTAAGCCCCTTCAGGTATGAAAGCGCTCGACGACGTGGTTCGGGGCGGGCGAAGCGGTGAGCGATGCGTCCGTGCAGGTCCTCTAGCTCCTTCCTCCACTCCTGAATCATCTCTACCACGGCTAGCCTCCGGCGTCCTTTTTCCTGCGCAAGACATCTTACAACCGTAAGTGCGGCTGTAGGACTAAGGAGGGTGTTCTCGGAAATCCGGTTGCCGCTTCTGGATGTTCTGGGCACATCGGTGAAGAAGGCTGTGAGCGGCGAGCATTAATAAGGATTTAGACTCTCGTCAACTCCAACTCGGCACCTACCCCCGTCAGCAGAGCGCGAAACCTCAGCTCAGGAGGGTGTTTTGCACTTTCTGACCATCGTGGACTTCATGGTTCAGGGTGGGGATCCAACCGGGACCGGAACCGGCGGACCCGGTTATCACATAAGGGACGAGTTCCATCCGAACCTGAGGCACGACAGGCCGGGCATCCTCTCGATGGCCAACGCGGGGCCGAACACCGGGGGCTCCCAGTTCTTTATCACCTACGCGGCGACGCCCTGGCTGGACGGTCGGCACGCGGTCTTCGGGGAAGTCGTCGAGGGCATGGAGACCGTCAACGCCATCCGCGAGCGGGACCCGCAGCGAGACCCAGAACCCGGCGACGGGATCGAGTCCGTGGAAATCGAAGAAGTCCCGCGTAGTTAACGTAGTTAAGGACGTTCGCGAACGCGATCTCCCTCACGGTAGTGCAGGGATGGTTCTCGCGCTGTTATTATTGTATTAATGCAGGGTTAACGTAGGAGAAGGGAGGGTCGATGGAGGACATCAACGCGGAGAGCACGGCGCCGGTCTCTGGCTGGCTGCGCCTGCGGGCCTCGGCGGTACATCTGTACACCGCCAGCGGGGCTGTGCTGACGCTCCTGATCCTGGTCGCCGCCTACAACGGCCAGGCCGTGGCCGCCCTGGGGCTCATCCTCGCGACCCTCGTCATAGACAGCACGGACGGTCTCCTGGCCCGCCGCTTCCGCGTGAAGGAGCTCTTGCCGTCCTTCGACGGTGGCCTCCTCGACAACATCGTGGACTACATGACCTACGTCCTCGCCCCCATACTCCTTCTGTGGAGCGCCGGGTACCTGCCCGGCGGGACCTTCGGCGTGATCCTGGCGGCCATCCCCATCCTCGCGTCGAGCTACCAGTTCTGCCGGGTGGACGCCAAGACCGGGGACGACGCCAGGTCCGACCACTTCTTCCTGGGCTTCCCGAGCTACTGGAACATAGCGGCGTTCTACTTCATCGTCTTCGACCTCGGAGCCGCCGCCGTCGGCACGATACTGCTCGTCTGCTCGCTCCTGGTCTTCGTCCCCATCCGGTACGTCTACCCTTCGCGCACACGCGCCTTTCGCAAGCTCACCCTGACGCTCACCTCGCTCTGGCTGCTCAGCTACGTCGCGATCCTCATCCAGATGCCGGATCCAGATCCTATCCTCAGGACCCTCTCGCTCCTCTACCTCGTCTACTACTTCGGCGTGAGCTTCTACATCTCCTGGAAGATGCTCAAGGATCGCCGTACGGCGCAAGAAGCCGCGGGATAACCCTTTTCGGACACCGCGAACGGTGTCGTGTACTCCACGCCGTAGGCAGAGAGCGCCACATCGCCGAGCACTGGGTGGAGCCCTGGGAAGCCGAGGAAGCGATCCTGGAGCGAGACCGCGCTCCCAGAGCCGCTTACGGCGGCGCTACGGGCATTATAGGCATGACGCTCGATGGCCGGTTATTGGTGGTAATCTTCCTACGCAAGGCCAACAGAAGGATGAGGGTTATCAGCACTCGTGACGCGGGCCGAAGGTAGAGAAGGATCTACAGGAAGCACAACCGGTGAAAGAGAGAGATGATCCCGCTTACCGACCCCTCACAAGTACCTGAGAACATGACCGAACACGAAGCGCATCAGTTCTGGAGCACCCACGAGATAACAGTGGAGTTTTGGGAGAAGGCCGAACCGGTGCACGAGTATGAGCTGCCGCGGTCGATGTCGCGGGAGGAGCTATTGCAGAGGCGCCGGAAGTGCTGGAAGAGATAAGGGGAAACAAAAAGAAAGACACCCATGGGGCCGCCGATGGCGGCTCTTTTTTCGTTGGAACTCTGTTTTCGGTCATGATATGTCCGGGCTTTCCGGTAATATCTTCCATGAGGGAAAGACGAGAGAAGCGGGGGTACGCTTTGCGCGACGTCGAAGGTTTTGATTTCTCGGAGGAGGCAAGATGCGCCTGCGGATAAGCCTGGCGGCGGAGGAGACGCCGCTGAGCGTGCCCGTACAGTACAACCATCTGTTGCAGGGGCTCATCTATCACAACATCGACCGAGCGCTTTCACGCTGGTTGCATGAGGAAGCCCACACGTACGGACAGCGACGTTTCAAGCTCTTCACTTTCTCCCGTCTGTTCGGCAAACGGACAGCAAGTAACGGCCGCGTCCGGTTCGATAGCCCGGTCCACTTCTACCTCGGCTCGGTAGACTCCGAAGTGCTCGGCTCCTTCGCCGAACACCTGCTAACGAAGCCCGCCGTGCGGCTCGGAAGCGCCGGGTGCCGGGTAGCGGAGGTTGGGGTCGAGCCCGAACCGAAGATAGACCCGGCGAAGCCCGTCATTGTAAAGACGCTCTCCCCCATCACCGCTTACAGCACCCTCCAGACACCCGACGGCAAAAAGAAAACCTACTACTACGCGCCGCAGGAGAAGGAGTGGAGCGAGTCGCTGGTCTCCAATATATCGCGCAAGGCAAAAGCTCTCGATTGGTCCACCGACGTGGACAAAGACCTCGAAAAAGCCTGGGTACGTCCGTACAAGGTAAAGAGCGCCGACCAGAAGGTGCTCGACTTCAAGGGGTTCGTGATCAAGGGCTGGACCGGGCTGTACGAAGTAAATCTCCCCGAGCCGTACTTCCGGCTCGCCTATGATGCCGGTTTCGGAGCGAAGAACGCGCAGGGGTTCGGGATGGTGGGGGTGCTCGACAACTGGAAAGAAGGTAAAGGTGCTTGATGCAATGAGTAGGATCGCGCTGGATCACCTGCGCGAGTCGCTACCTGACGACACGGGCGACAAATCCGATCCGTGGGAGTGGTACTTGCGAGTCCGGGAGGAACGGCCGGAACTACTAGCATCTTACCTTGTCGAACCGTCTAGGGAGAACATGTCTCCTAACTACTATGTGCTAAAAGCAGATCCGCAAAATTCGAGCGTGGCGGTCCTTGAGCAGCAAGAATTCAAGCCCGATCAAGACGAGGCCCGGCTGCCCTGGTTCCAACTGCCAGGAAACATGTCTGGTGATGCAGGCCCGCTGGTTAAGAGGAGCATAAGTCCTGGACCGACTCCTAATGTGACCAAACAGACCTTTGCAAGGCTCAGATCGCAAGCTGAAAGTTCCTCGCCGTGGTCAGACTATTTTGCTCAAGCAGCCGAAACACTTGAACGTAGACAACTGCGCTTCAAAGAAGAAATTTTGGACCTCGGCCTGTCCGCTTTAGACGCGGCGATCAAGATCATTCCAGAAGATAAGGCCACCTGCTTTTTGGCTTTTGCTGACGAACACGGCCAGCTTCCAGGAGATCGAAAAGACTACGCTTCGTATCTACAGGCCATGCTGCCAGCCTACAAGTACGTAACGAAAGACGGCCCACCAGTGCAGGCGAAGCCGTGTGCTCTTTGCTCCACAGTGGACGCTGCATATCCGAGTGCTCTCAGAGGCACGGGGCTCAATCTGACCAACTTACTGATCTGTGCGGAGGCTGCTAAACGCTGTGGTAGGATCGGCTCATGGACAACTCACTTTCAAAGGAAGCCACAGACTGGCGCGAGGGAAGGCGCTTGAGAGCCTGGGAGCTCAAGAAG
>JAIVIG010000115.1 GCA_020200675.1 Actinomycetota bacterium | reverse complement strand
TAACGTTTCAGACACCGGATGATCTCGCGCTTGGACTTGCCTTCCGCAGTGCGCTTGGCTACGTAGGCTCTGGTGCGCTCGTCACGGCCCATGCGGCCGAAGGCGATCACGTAGAGTGCCCGGTTGGCGTCGCGGTTGCCCCGGATGTTCAAGCGGTGGCGAATGGTCTTACCCGAGGAGGCTGGTATGGGAGCTACCCCGCAGAGGTGGGCGAAGGCCGCTTCACTCTTTAACCTCTGAGGGTTGTCACCAGCGGCGATCAGCAATGCCGCCGCGGTGTCGGTGCTGACCCCGTCGACGCGCAGCAACTCCGGTGCGGCTTGTTGTACCAGACGATCCAGCTGCTCGTCGAGCTCTTTGATCTCCTCTTGTAAGTGCTGGTAGCGGCGAGCCAGGGAGCGCAGAGCGTACTTGGTAGCCGCCTCTACGCTCTGGGGGCTCTCGCCGGGACGAAACCGCGCCGCTCTGGAAACCAGCTTGGCTGTAGAGAGAGCACGCAACTCCTCCCGTAACTCCTCCGGGGCAGTGAGGAGCATACCCTTCAGCTGGTTAGAGGCCTGGGTGCGAACCTTCACCGCCGAGCGGCGGGTGGCCCTGAGGGCGCGAATCATCTCGACCGTGCCGTCGGCCCCCTTGGGCTCGCCGATGGCGGTTCCGGCAAGCACCGCGCGTGCCGCAGCCTCGGCGTCTATGGGGTCGGACTTCCCGCTGCGGTACTGATCCCGGCGCTTAGGACGAATAACCTCACGAACCTGTATCCTCTCGGCCTTCAGGAAGCGGGCGAGCCCGGCGCCGAAGGAGCCCGTTCCTTCGACCCCGGCTTGCTCTATGGTGCCTAATCCTCTGGCCCATCTGAGCAGCTTGCGGTAGCCTGCCGTGGTTGTCGGCACGCTCAAAATCCCCAGGTGACGGCCGAGCCCGTCCAGGGCTACGGCGACATGATTATCCTTGTGGGTATCCACGCCCAGGATGACGTTCGTCTCAACACTCGTGTTGGCGGCCATCTTCATGCCTCTCCTCCTAGAGATCGATGAGCAACTGCTCGCGCTCACTAGAGAGCCGGAGTAAAGCGGACACAACTGCGACGAGGCCTTCTTCCTTCTTGGTCGAAGGCGCACTCTCCTATAAAGTCACGCCCGGCTCGGAGCGGAGCTGTGACGACGTCTCCGGTCTGGCCGACGAATCTTTCGGAAGGCACATGTCTTGGCCCTTGTGGATTTGGGTCAGACCAGCCGGGAACGCCGCCGTTCAGATTCTCGCAGTTGTGGATTGACCTCGACTCTGGTCACGCGGCGTCCTTCTCTTCGCTTCTCTCTACCAACTCTCCGTTTACAAACTTCGCTCCGGCCCTAACCAGCGGCACCAGATGCGCCCCGTTGATCCGTCTCCACCTCCCTTCGGCTGCCTCCAACAGCTTGAAGATCATCGCTACTCCCGCCCTCCTCGATCCCGGTCCCTTCGTCAGGTCCGTCCTCGCCCTCACCGGAGCAAACGCGGACTCTATGGGGTTGGTGGTGCGAAGGTGGCGCCAGTGCTCTGCGGGGAACTCGTAGAAGGTGAGAAGCTGCTCCTTCTCATCCACGATCTTGGCGACGGCCTTCGGCCACTTCGTCCCGAACTCACCCGCAAACGCTTTTATGGCACGGGCGGCCTCCGTCATGTTCTCCGCACAGGTGATCTCGTGGATGGCTTTCTTGGCCCTTTTGTGGACGCTCTTTGGCAGGGCGTCGAGCACGTTGGAGGTTTTGTGCACCATCCGGACGCAATCGGTGAATTGCGGGCCACAGTGACGATCCCTTTCCTGTCCACGGCCAAACCTTATGAGCCGCGCACTCGAGGCAAGGCGACGTAAGGAAGGGCGGCTCGGGGCTCGATCTCTGCCATCCTCTTTCCGGAGAGGAGGTGGCCGAACGGAGATGTCGAAGGATGCCCGAGCCGTCCAGCCCAAGCAATGGAAAGTCAATTCGGTGTACGAAAGAAGGAGGGACGGCCCCAAACGGATCGAACAGGCCTACCGGATCTTGATCGACGGCAGAGAAGCGAACCGCAGCGAAACAAGGAGAGGTAGCTGATGCGCGCGGCGATCTACGCGAGGGTCTCCACCCCGCGCCAAGGACGGGAGCAGACCATTGAAAGCCAGCTCGACACCCTCAAGAGTTGGGCGACCGAGAACGGCCATGAGCTTGTGCCCGAGAACATCCACGCCGATGAGGGCTACTCCGGCTCCAGGCTCGACCGCCCCGGCCTTGACGCGTTGCGCGACGGCGCCGAGGACGGGGCTTTCGAGGTGGTCGCAGTCTTGAGCCCGGATCGCCTGGCACGCAAGTACGCTTACCAGGTGCTACTGTTGGAGGAGTTCAAGCGCGCTGGCTGCGAGGTCATGTTCCTACATCATCCCATCTCCGAGGACCCCAACGACCAACTCCTGCTGCAGATACAGGGGGCGATCGCCGAATACGAGCGGGCGATGATCGCCGAAAGGTTCCGGCGCGGCAAACTCCAGAAGGCGCGCGAGGGACACTTCATCGGCGGCAAGGCGCCCTACGGCTACCGCTACGTACCCAAGAGGGACGGCGTTCCGGGCCATCTCGCCATAGACGAGACCGAGGCCGAGATGGTGCGGACGCTCTTCGGCTGGCTGGTGGAGGAGCGTATGACCATACGCCAGATCACCAAGCGCCTCAACGAAGGCTCGTGGAATCCGCGCTCCGGCAGGCATCCCTGGTCGCCCTCCACCGTCCACAGCATCCTCTCCCATCCCATCCACGCCGGTACGACCTACGCCAACCGCTACCGCTACGTCGCACCCGAAAAGCCGCAAGGGTGCAGGGCTCGCAGCGGCGAGAACACGTGCAGGGTGGAAAGGCCCAGAGAGGAATGGATCCCCATCCCCGCCCCGGCGATCGTGGACGAGGACACCCACCGCCGCGCCCAGGACCAGCTCGAGCGCAACGCTGAACTCTCGTTCCGCAACAACAAGAAATACTCCTACCTCCTGCGGTGCCTGCTCACCTGCGAGAGCTGCGGACTGGCCATGCACGGGGTTACCAACAAATCTCCCCATCAGGCCACGCGCCGCTACTACCAGTGCGCCGGCAAGAACCCCATCTCCAGCGCCCGCGAGCACAGATGCCTCCAGACATCAGCCAAGATCGAGGAGCTGGACGCGGCTGTCTGGGATCACGTGAAAGAGCTCATGGCGGACCCCAAGCGGCTCGCGGAGCAGTTTGAGAACTATGCCAGCCTCGCCTCGGAGGGCGAGCAAAAGGAGCGTAGCGAGGCAAAGGCTCTGGAGGCCCGTCTGAAGCGGCTCGCCAGGGAGGACGATCGCCTGATCGACGCCTATCAGGCGGAGATCATAAGCCTCAAGGAGTTGAAAGAACGCAGAGAGAAGCTCGCCGAGCGCCGCAAGGCACTCGCCGACCAACACGAGCAGCAGGCACGTCTGCGGCGCCAGACGGCGCAGGCTCGAGAGACGATAAAAGATCTGCGGGCCTTCTGCGAGCGGATTAATGCCAGAATAGAGGAGGCCACATTCGAGGAAAAACAGTCCATCCTTCAGCTACTGATCGAGCGCGTCATAGTCAGTGATGACAGCCTGGAGATACGCCACGTCATCCCGCTGGGTGGTCCCCCGAGGAACTCGAAAGGGCTCCCGGGTCCACCCAATCTCAGATTGCGTCCGGATGGTGTGCACCCAATCTCGTTGATGGCGGGTCTCGGGGAATACGTCTCTCACAGCCGCCCAAAAGCCCAGAGCGCCGTCGCCAATGGCGAGCACCGGCGCTCTCATCCCCCGCCCCTTGAGATCCCGCAGGAGATCCGCCCAACTCTCGGTGGATTCGCGGTAGCCGTCGGCAAGGGCCACAAGCTCCTTTTCGCCATCGACCCTAACGCCTACCATCACCAGGCAACACAGCCGATCGTCGGAGCCGAGCCTCACGTTGGTGTGGATGCCGTCCACCCACGCGTAGACGTAATCCCTCTCCGAGAGATCGCGCTCCATGAACCGCTCCCTCTGGGATTGCCACTGCTTGGTGAGGCGGGTGATCGTCGCCGCGGATAGCCCCGCCTCCGTGCCGAAAAACTCCTGTAGGGCCGGGACGAAATCTCCGCTTGAGAGCCCGTGCAGGTAAAGAAGCGGCAGGACTTCGGAAACCTTCGGCGAGCGGCGCACGTAGGGGGGCAAGATCACGCTCTTGAAACGCATGCGCTCTCCGCGCTCATCGACCCTGCGGTCGTTGATTCTGGGGGCGCGGACCTTCACGGCTCCCGCTCCCAGGAGTACCTCACGCCCCTTAGCACGCCCATTACGAACAACCAAGGCGTGGCCTCTTTCGTCACGCTGATCTTTGGCCTCATCGAGATAGGCTTCGACCTCTGCTTCGAGCGCCTGGGCGAGCATCCTACGTGCTCCGGCTCTGGCGATCTCGTCGAGGTCGAGCATGAGCTCTTGCTGACGAGCTGGCTCGTCTTGGTGTACCCTGAACATCTCGGTGTATCCTTCCCACCGGCGTTGGCGCGCCGGATCTCTCGATTACCTTCTTGGGAAGGTACACCGCGCGCCTCAAGAAATCTTCGATCCACAACTTCTAAGCATATCTCAGCACCGGGTTGTTTGAGGGCCTCGAATGGTTTGTCACCTCAACTTTCGGTGCTCACGCTTGTAGCGGATGTTGGAGCCGCCAGTGGTATCAGAGACTCACAACTCAGTCCGAGATCCTCGGGTTGCGGAGAGTATTTGGCTCATCTAAGCCGATTGGAGAGAGCCGACGAGCGGACTCGAACCGCTGACCTAATCTCATTACGAGTGATCGGTCGGGCGTTGCAGGGGTGTGCAA
>JAIVIG010000003.1 GCA_020200675.1 Actinomycetota bacterium | reverse complement strand
GAAGCGCCGGACCAGCTCCTCGTAGATGTAGCCCATCTCGGTGTTCGAGACGTTCTCCGGCCCGAGGTCTATGTCCACGAACTTCCCCAGCACCAGGTACAGCAGGTTCGCAGCGTCGAGCCGCGAGATCTGAGCATCGAGGTCGAACTTCTCGAAGACGTCCCGCACCTCCTCCGAGAACCCGGCGAGGTACTGGCGCAACTGGTCGGCGACGTTGGGCGGGTCGTCGAGCACCTTTCGCAGGTCTAGCTCGGAGGTGTTCCAGAACTGTACGCCGGTGATGTTGGTCAGGACCGGGCCTACGTTCGAGAGCCTGCCCCGCAACTGCTCGTGCCTTTCGAGGACCCGCTGTTTGGTCGGGGCGAGGACCCCGTCGAGCCGTCGCAGCACGGTGAGAGGCAGGATCACCTTCCCGTACTCGGACCGCTTGTAGTCGCCCCGCAGCAGATCGGCGACGGACCAGATAAACGCGGCGTGGTTGCTGGCTTCGCCCGGCGCGACGACGGACGCAGATCCAAGGTCGGCCCCCGTCAGCGGTGGCCGGCCGGCATGATTCTTCTCCACAAACCCTCCAAAACCCCTTACACGTACCCGCATAGCCCCCCGAAACTTGCGTGTTGCATGATACCAGCCGGGCCGCCGGACACGAAGCGATCGGAGCGGTCAGCATGGGGCAGCCCGTGATGTCCATAACAACGGCATCCTCCGTGCAAGGCTAGAATGAGATTGCTGATGGTAAACGCAAAAAAGACGCCACCTACGCTCGAAGTCGAGAACGTCGCCCGCCGCTACAAAAGCAGCGGCAGGGGAGTCGAGGGCGTGAGCTTCGAGGCCCGTCCCGGCGAGGTCTTCGGCCTCATGGGCCCGAACGGCTCGGGCAAGAGCACCCTCCTGCGCGTCCTCTCGACCGCCATCGCGCCGGAGAGCGGTACTTTCCGTATCGGCGGCGTGAACGGCCTCGAAGAACAGCAGAAGGCGCGCGCGAAGATGGGCTTGATGGTGGACCGTCCGACGCACTACGGAGACCTCTCCGGATGGGCCAACGCCTACCTCTTCGCCCGCTCCTACGGGATGGAAGAGGGGAAGGCCCAGAGCGTGCTCGCGGAGCTCTTCGACTACTTCGGGCTCGCGGAGTACGGGAACGACAGGGCGAAGACATACTCCTACGGGATGGGGAAGAAGCTTGCGCTCATCGAGGCGACGGCGCACGGGCCGGAGCTTTTGCTCCTGGACGAGCCATCGCTCGGGCTCGACTACACCTCGCAGCTCGCTTACCAGGCGAAGATCCGGGAACTAGCCGCCGCGGGCGTCGCCGTCCTCGTCGCGAGCAACCAGGTGGACGAGGTAGAAGCCATGTGCGATCGCGTCGCGTTCTTGCACCGGGGGAGGCTCGCAGCGCTCGGGACGCCGGAGAGCTTCGTCTCCTCGCTCGAAGGGACGCGGCGCATAGTGGCGACGTTGCGCAACCCGATCGAGTACGGTCCTCTTGCAACGGTACCGGGCGTCGAGCGGGTAACGACGGAGGGCCGCGACCTCGTGGTCCACTGCGCCGAGAGGCCGGGCATCGTAGCGGAAGTGGTCGCGGGCCTGGTCGAGGCCGGGGGAGACGTCACCGACCTCGCGGTGCGCCGCCCGAGCCTGGAGGACGTGTACGTGAAGCTGACGGGAGAGGCGCTGAGAGACTATGAAGCTTAACCCGCCGGACGCTTACTGGAAAAAGGACATCGTCCTCTTCTTCTCCAAGAGGTTCGCACTCCTCATAAAGATGCTCTACCCAATGGCGCTCATAGTCCCGGTGGCGGCATTCGACATACCGGCGCAGACCGCCGCGGCGATCATTGGGATCGTAGCGGTCACAACTGGGACCTTTGGGGCCGGAGAAAGTTTGACGGCGGATCTGAACGACGGCATCCTCGTTCGTATCGCCCTCACCTCCCTCTCGCCGCGGCGCATAGTGTTCGAGATCCTGGCGGTCAACGCCGTCCTGGACTTTATCCAGCTCCTGCCCGCGCTGATTCTCGTCTACTTGCTCCACCCGGCGCCGCTCGTGTGGGTACTCGCCGCCGCCTTCGGCATCTTCGCGACGCTCGTCACCGCGAACTGCATCGGCATCTTCATCGCCAACTTCACCTCGTCGCCGGCGGACGTGCTGCTGTACGCCACGGCGATCCTGGCGCCCCTGATCTACGTCTCCGGATTCTTCCGCAACCAGAACCCCACCGGGATCTCCGCGACCCTCCGGGACTTCGTCCCCTTCGCCTACATGAACGACGCTCTCAAGGCCGTCTTCGGCCTCGCCAGCGAAACCGGCGCCGCGCCCCTGGAGATATTCATCTACCCGGGGATCATCGCCGCCGTCCTGGCCTTCGGCGTCTGTCTTACGGGACCCCGGCTCCTCTCCCCCCAGTTCTAGCCGGCCCCGCAGCCGCGGCGTCCGGGGAGAAGCGGTTACGGGCGCCGCCGCGCGGGTATCCCTGCCCCTGCAAGGTAGTGCGAGCGGGGGGTGCCTGGTGGCCGGTGGGGAAGAAAAGGTAGAGGCTCTCGAAGAGGTCGTCCGGCGTCTGGAGGAGATAAAGGGCGACCCGGCCCTGGTCGGCGAGCTGGACTTCGAGGACGCGCGGGTAGACGGCTACGTCACGATGGCCCTGAGCGCCGCCCGGTCCGCCCTCGCCATCGCCGCGAAACACAACGGCCCCGAGGACGGCCAGTAGACCGATAAGGGTCGCCAGAACCGGGGTCCCCGGGGTCCGGGGCGGCGACGGAACCCCCTTGCCACGAGCAGTTTGCTGGAATATCCGGTTGTGCTACCATGCGCGCAATCGGATCAAAGCCTTGGGGAAGAGGTAGAAGGAGGAGACTATGGAGAACCGTCTAGGCCGGTATGCTGTCTGGATCGGCGTCGCGTTGGTTGGGGCCCTGTGTTGGGGGGTGCTGGCCCTCGGCAGGGGAGAGACCGTAAACGCGGGATGGATGCTCTTCGCGGCGCTCGCCTCCTTTGCAATCGCCTACAGATTCTATGCCCGCTTTATCCAGCGCAGGGTCCTCGCGACCGATGACAACCGGGCGACCCCGGGCGAGCGGCTAAACAACGGGCAGGACTTCGAGCCGATGGACCGCAGGATCCTCTTCGGGCACCACTTCGCCGCGATAGCGGGGGCGGGACCGCTCGTTGGGCCGGTACTGGCCGCGCAGATGGGGTTCTTGCCAGGTACTATCTGGATCATCGTCGGTGTGATCCTCGCCGGCGCGGTACAGGACATGACGATCCTGTTCTTCTCGATGCGTCGAGACGGCAAGTCGTTGGGGCAGATGGCCCGCGAGGAGATAGGGCCCGTAGGCGGGGCGGCGGCGCTAGTCGCGGTACTCGCGATCATGGTCATCCTGCTCGCGGTGCTGGCCCTCGTCGTGGTCAACGCCCTGTCCGATTCGCCGTGGGGCGCTTTCTCCATCGCGATGACGCTCCCGATAGCGCTCTTGATGGGCGTCTACCTGCGCTTCCTGCGCCCGGGCAGGGTGCTCGAAGTCTCCCTTATCGGGGTGGGTCTCCTGCTACTGGCCATCATAGGTGGCGGTTGGATCTCGGAATCCAGCTATGCCGAGGCCTGGACCTTCAGCGGGGTCACGATCGCGATAGCGATCATCATCTACGGTTTCGTAGCCTCCGTTTTGCCTGTATGGGTCCTCCTTGCACCGCGCGACTACCTCTCGACGTTTATGAAGATCGGGACCATAGTTCTCCTGGCTATCGGTATAGCCATTATCCTACCCACCATGCAAATGCCACGCTTTACTGAGTTCGCCTCCGCCGCGACGGGTGGACCTGTAGCCCCCGTCGGCCCTCTCTTCCCGTTCGTGTTCATAACAATCGCCTGCGGGGCGCTCTCGGGCTTCCACTCGCTTATCGCCTCCGGCACCACCCCGAAGCTCATCCAGAAAGAGTCGCAGGTGCGCATGATCGGCTACGGGGCGATGCTCATGGAATCCTTCGTTGCAGTCATGGCCCTGATCGCCGCCTGCGTCCTCGACCCTGGCCTCTACTTCGCGATGAACGCGCCCGCGGCCTTGACCGGTGGCACCCCCGAGGCGGCGGCGTCGGCTGTTACCGGCCTCGGGTTCTCGGTCAGCGCGGATACGCTCAACAACACGGCCGCCAACGTGGGCGAGTCGAGCATTATCTCGCGGACCGGAGGGGCGCCGACGCTCGCAGTCGGGATGTCCGAGATCTTCGCTGCCGCAACAGCCTTCCTCGGAGGGTTGCAGGCATTTTGGTACCACTTCGCGATCATGTTCGAAGCCCTCTTCATCCTCACCACCGTCGACGCGGGAACGCGCGTCGGGCGGTTCATGCTTCAGGACCTAATCGGCAACGTCTATAGGCCCTTCGCCAACGCCTCTTGGCTGCCGGGCAACATCGTTGCCAGCGCCTTGATAGTCGCGGCCTGGGGATACTTCCTTGTCGTCGGCGTGACCGATCCTTTGGGCGGCATCAACCAGCTCTTCCCGCTCTTCGGCATCGCCAACCAGCTCCTGGCTGCCGTGGCTTTAACGGTCGCGACCACGATCCTCATAAAGATGGGCAAGCTGAAGTACATCTGGGTAACGCTGGTGCCTTTGGTTTGGGACGCCGTCGTTACACTGACGGCTAGCTGGTACAAGATCTTCTCCTCCGACCCCAGGATCGGCTTTTTCCAGCAAAGGTCCGAGGCTATAGATGCGTACAACGCCGGCGAGATTTACACTGGAGCCTCGACTCTTGGACAGACCCAGCAGATAATCACGAACGCGACGGTGGACGGGATACTCTCGATAATCTTCGCGCTCGCGATCATCATCGTCATAGCCGACGCTGCCCGCGTCTGGGTTGGCCTGATCTGGGGCAGTAAAGAGCCTGATCTGCAAGAGGCGTCCTACGAGGAGTCGCAGCTCGACGTGGACGGCAGTGTCCTCGAACCCGTGGGCGCGGGCGCGAGCTCGAACCGGAATGAATAGAGCGCTACAACCAGTCCGATCCGCTTGGGAGTATCTGAAGGAGATCTCCGGCGAGAACGCCTACGACCGCTACCTGGCAGTCCACACCGCGACCCATCCGGATAGACCACCGCTGGGCCGCGGCGAGTTCTACCGCCAGCGCCAGGACGAAAAGTACAACAATCCCGGCAGCCGCTGTCCATGATGAAGCCTTGCGGGCCGGTCGGCCCGCAAGGCAGCGGTCAGCAATCAGCTGTCAGCCGTCAGCTAAAAGTCGGTGGCCGGCCACCCTCGTTCGTTTTCACGAAGGGGTCTGTACTCGCCGGATCTCTCTAAAGCGAGAAGCGCCGGGTCGCGAGTCTACGCCGATCTTCTTCTCCGAGCGTTTCGGAAAGAGCGAGCCACCACCGAGAGCAGCGCTCGAAGCATCCGACGTTCGGTCACCAGCAAAGCGAAAAGCTGATGGCTGACAGCTGACAGCGAATAGCTCCCGCAGGGAGCTATTCAGACGACTGCATACCGTACTTGGAGTTCACCTTCGCGCGCCATTCGAGGAGCTCGCGCCGGCGCTTCTCCAGCTCTTCGGGGGAGCGTTGTCCGGCCAGGTTCCGGTGTTCGGTGGGGTCCTGGGAGAGGTCGAAGATCTCCTCGGGCTGGTCCTCGAAATGGTAGATGTACTTCTCCGTGCCCTTGAGGCTCGCCAGGCACCCGCTCTCGTTCCAGCAGCTAAACATAAGGGTGCGGTCCTTGCGCATTGGCCGGACGAGCGAGCTTCCCCCGTACGTGCCGCTTTTGACCTCGTAGCCCAGCAGGTCGGTTACGGTCGGGAGAATGTCCAGTTGGTTCACCGGGCCTTTGAGCGTAGCGCCGCTCTGGATGTATTTGGGGTCGTGGACGAGCATCGGTATCCTCAGGCCCTCCTCGTAGGGGACGTTATCGTGCTGGAAGCGGCCGTGCTCGCCGAAGCCCTCGCCGTGGTCGCCGAGGATGACGAAGACCGTGTCCTCGTAGAGCCCGAGCTTCTTGTACTGATCTATGAGCTTCTTGAGGAAGAAGTCCTGGTTACGGACGCTGTTCAGGTAGCGGTTGACCAGCTCGTTGTCGGTGAAATTCTTGCTCCCGTAGCGCTCGGAGGGGGCCAGGTAGTCGTGGTGGGGGGCCGAGGTGAGGTAGCTTGCCAAGAAGGGCTCGCCCGACTTTTTCTGCTGTTCGAGCCACTTCTGGCTCGGCTCGAGCATGACTTCGTCCTCGTAGCCGAAGTAGTTTGTCTTCTCGAACCCCTCCGTCTCCATCCTGTCGGCCGAGTAGAACTCCTCGTAGCCGAGGTGCTCCAGGATCTGCGGGCTCCTCTCGAAGCTCTCCGACTGGGACATGAAGTAGGCGGAGTTGTACCCCTGCTCTTTCAAGAGGTCGGGCAAACAGGCGGAGGGCACGCTGTCTTCGCGGGCGCCCAGCAACATGGTTCCCCAGCGGTCCAGCGGGGGTTCGATGCCGCAGTTGATCGCGGCGAGAGCGTTGTGCGTGTGGGGGACGACCGTGTAGGCCTGCTCGACCAGGAGGCTCTGCTTCGCCAGCTCGTCCAGGAAGGGCGTCGTGTCGAGGCTCTCGTTGTAGGGGGTGGTGGCCCTCGCGCGTGTCGACTCCAGTTGGATCAGGACGACGTTGCGCTTCTCGGTGCCGGCGGTGGACGTCAGGCTCGCCTCCGCGGGCGGGTTCTCGGCGACCGGCTCGGCGGCTATCTCCGGGAGCTCCTCGCTCTCCGCTACCTGGGCCGCGGTCATCACCACGTTGACGAAGGCGTCTCGGGAGAAGGACTTGCTCGCGCCCGTCGAGCTACCGCCGGGCAGCAGCGAGAACGAGAGCAACGCGTAAGCCGCGAGTCCCACGCCGACGATCCGGAGCCGGGAGACCCCCACCGGCGTCCGGGGAGTTACCCCCGACCAGCCGCGCCGCCAGAGAACGAGGCGCGTCACCAACGCGGGCCCCAGAGCCGCATACGAGACTACGATCAGGAGCAAGGCCAGGATACCCGGGGTGAGCTCGCTCGCTATGGCGCCGCCCGTTCCCTCGGGAGACGCGAGCCAGAGGTATAGATAGTCGGAGTCGAGCGTCGAACCGGTGACTTTGTAGTACTGGTAGGCGCTCGTCGTTATCAGCGCGACGAGCATCGTCACCACGTGGAAGAGGCCGACCACGACCCATCGGGAGGCACGCCTCCTGGCGAGCGCGAAGAGACCCACCCAGAGCAACACGTACCCCAGGTTGAACAGAAGATCCGACCGCATCAGGCCGAGCCCCCCCAGGACCCCCGGATCCCCGGAACCCGCGAAGACCAGGACACCCTTCAAGACCAGGTCGTAGACCACGAAGGGGATCAGCAAACTGAGCAGGTAAACCCAGTCGCGTCGGCTCAAAAGAGAGCGAGCGGCAGCACGTGTTGCCACATTGTCGTTTCCCACCGTCATAAGTGGAAGAGTTTAACAAAGGGTTAACCTAGGTTCACGCAAATTTTACGTAAATAGCGCAGAAGGTGCCGAATTCGCGCTCCCGCGCCCCGACCGGCGAACGGCTCGACGAGAAACCGGAAGCATAGCCCGCGCTTCTAGACGAAGGTCGCGCCTCTATTGTCCGCTGTGTTCTGGGGAAGCTTCCCCTCGAAACCCTCGCGCCGAAACAGGGTCTCCGCACCACCTTCCGTGCTGAGTACCCGTTCGCCCTGGAAAGTTTCCGGTTTAAGACCTGGCGTCCAGCTCGGCCACGCGTTCGCGTAGGGCCTGGAGGATTTGGTCCCGCGGCTGGCCGTCTTCGCCCTGATGCTCGACGAGATCCTGCACGTCTAGTGGCTGGCCGAAGGCGACCGTAACCTTTGCCGGGCGCACGAGGGCCTTCCCGCGCGGCATCGCCTCGTAGGTGCCGCGTATGGAAACCGGTACCACCGACACCCGGTAGTGGTTCAGCAACATGCCAATGCCGGGCTTAAACGGCTGCAGCTTGCCGTTGGGCGAACGCTCGCCCTCGGGGAACCAGACCAGGTTCTTGCCGCGCGCGAGGACCGCTGCGCCGAAGGCGAGGCTCGAGACGCCGGCCCGTTCGGGGTCTATGGGTACCACCTGCGCGAGCCTGCTGACCAGACGGGTGAGCGGGTTGCCGAAGGCCGCTCCGGTCCAGCCGGCCCAGTACGTCCGGCGCAACAGCCGGTAGTCGAGCGCCGCGGCGACCGCGAAGGAGTCGAGGTAGCTGACGTGATTCGGCGACACGACGAACGGACCCCGTTCCGGCAGGTTCTCGAGGCCCTCCACCCCGAGCCTGAACGGGCCTCGCATCAGGGCCCGGTTGAGCAGGAAGAGTCCCCGCGCCAGAACCGACATGCCAGGTCCCAGCGGCTCGAGCCAGCGCTTCTGGTCTTCGTCGAGCACTTCTTCGGGCTGCTCGAGCGGCGAGGCCCCGGAAGAAGGCTCGCCGGACTCGGACGCTTCGGCCACCTCCCGCAAGAGGTCCCGGACGGTGTCGATGCCGTCTATGGCCTCCTCGTCCAGCTCCACGCCGGCGCTCTCGCCGATCTCCATCGTCAGGTTCACCCACTCCATCGAGTCCACGCCCAGGTCCAGCTGCGGGCTGGTGTCCGGGGTGAGACGCGCGTCGGGGTAGCGGCGGGCGAGCAACTCCCAGACCTGTTCGGCGGTCCGGTTTCCCTCCAGGAGCTCGCGATCCTCCTCGGACATCTCCTCGACCGGGACGGGGCCGGCGGCGCCCTCCACGTCTTCCTCGCCCTCTTTCGCCCGGTCGTAGCGGTCTTCGAGGAGGTGCCGGCGGAGCTTGCCGAGCTGCGTGTACTCCAACGGCTCGCGGGTGATGGCGTAGTCGGAGAGGCGCTGGTAGGACGGCAGGCGCTTAGATCCCTCCTCGACCGCCTCCCGAACAGCCTTCTCCACGTCGCCTTCTTCTCGTTGGCGGACCTCGCCCGGGTCCGGCACTATCACCGCGACGAGCCGTCCGTCTCTCTGCAGCACCCCGATCCCCTGGATGACGGGGTGGGCGCCGTAGACCTCCTCGACTTCCTCGGGCTGGACGTTCTTGCCGCCCTCGGTGACGATGAGCGTCGAGGCGCGGCCGGTGACGTACAGGTAGCCGTCGTCGTCGAGGTAGCCCAGGTCCCCGGTACGGTACCAGCCGTCGTCGGTCAGGACCTCCGCGGTCTCTTCCGGCATGTTCCGGTAGCCGGCGAAGACGTTCGGTCCGCGGGCCAGGATCTCACCCTCCTCACCGGGCTCGTCGGTCCGCCTCTCCCCTCCCCCCTCCGACTCGTCGGGCACGGCGGAGGGATCTATGCGTACCTCTACGCCGGGGATCGGCCGTCCGGCGCTCTCGAGCTTCTTGCCGTCGGGCGGGTTCAGCGTGAGTATCGGGGACGTCTCGGTAAGCCCGTAGCCAACGGCGACCCGCCAACCCAGAGACTCCAGCTTCCAGGCTAGCTCCGGGTCGAGCGCGGCGCCGCCGGAGGCGAGGACCCGCAGGTTCGGCCCAAGCCGGTTTCGCACGGGGCGCAGCAGGGGTTCGCCGATGCGCAGTCCCAGCCGGCGACGCAGCCACGCGTTCAGGCTCATGCCGGTCTCGAAGAGTCTGGCGGCGATCCGGCCGCCCGATTTGGCCCGCTCTTCTATCCCCGAGTACAGGGCATCGTACAGCCGCGGGACGCCGACTACCAGGGTGACCTCCCCCTCCTGTAGGGCGCGTGTGATCTGGGGCCCGGTCAGGGCGTGGGGCATGACGATGGGCAACCCGGCCGCGAGCGGGGTGAGCATCCCAATCACGAACGGGTAGACGTGGTGGAGCGGCAGCGGCAGCATGACGCGATCGTCCTCGGTCAACAGGCCCGCCTCGAGCAGCGTGTTGAGCTCGAACGTGAGGTTGCGATGACTCAGCGGTACGCCCTTGGCCGTGCCGGTGGTGCCCGAGGTGTAGAAGAGCGCCGCCCGGTCATCCGGCTCGGGTTGCGCCAACTCCTCCGCGTCCCGGTCCGCCAGCAGACGCCGCCAACTCCTCTCGTCTTCTTCCCCGGCGTCGAGCAGCACCGGCCGCGGCTCGACGTCGAGGCGCTCCAGCCGGTCCGCCCCTTCGGCCGTGGTGAAGATAAGCCTGGCGCCGCTGTCGGCAAGGGCGTGGGCGAGCATTTTGTCGCCGATTTGAGCATCCAGGGGCACGACGACTGCCCCCGCCCCGATCGTGCCCAGGCAAGCCACGATCCACTCGACCCGATTGCCGGCGAAGAGCGCCACGTGGTCTCCGCGCCCCACGCCGGCTCCGATCAGGCCACCAGCCAACCGCCGCGCGTGGTCGGCCAGCTCGTCGTATGACCAGTGCTCGACGTCCTCCTTGTGCAGCGCCAACACGGCCGGCCGGTCCCCGCGCTCGTAGAGCGTGTCGAAAAAGGTTCTCAGCGTGCGCAGCTCGCTCATGGCTCGCTCCTATTGTAGACCTTTACTCGTTGCGCCACGAGAAACCCTAACAATCGCAACCCCGCGCCGCATCACTCCAAAAGGGCCATCTCTTCGCGGTTTTCGAGGGCTTCGATCTTCGTTCGGCCCCGGTCTCGAAGTTCATCGTGGTTCCGTTGTGATAGTCTGAAGAGTCGGAATTGCGCAGGATCTCGAAGGCGTCTATTATATCTCGCGCTCCTTCGAGGCTCGACGGGAGGCCGCATCCTAAAAAGGTTCAAGATAGTTGCGCAGAAGAGCGGTCTTGCTCGGGCAAGCGGATTAGCGTTTCCGCTGCTCGTCCTGGCCCTCGCCGCCCTCGTGTACGGCCTCTACGGCTTCGACGGGGTATTGCTCCGCGACTACTCCATCTATCTCTACAGCGGCCAGAGGGTGGCCGAGGGCGTTCCGCCCTACGTCGGCGTCTTCGATCACAAGGGTCCCCTCTCCCCCTTGATCGCCGGGTTCGGGGTGACGATGTCCGGGCTGTTGAACGTGGACGACGTCTACGCCGTGCGCGTGGTCTTCTACGCCACGGCCTGCCTCGCCGTCGTCGCGGTCTACCTGCTCGGCAAGGACGTGTTCCGGTCGCGTGAGGCGGGGCTCTTCGCGGCCCTCACTTTCCTGGGGTTCTACGCCTACGCGCAACCCGCCACCTCGGGACCCGAACCCAAGACTCCGATGGTCCTCCTCGAGACCCTGAGCATCCTGTTCGCGGTCCAAAAGAGGTGGTTCTGGTCGGGCTTCTTCGGTTCCCTGGCACTACTCGTATGGCAGCCTATGGCAACCTTCGTGTTGGCAACCTTCCTCCTGGCCATCACGCGCCCCAGAGAAGAGCGGTACGGCGCCGCACTGCGCACCGTGGCAGGGGCAGCGACGCCATTCCTGGCCACCGTCGCTTACTTCTACTATCACGGCGCGTTGTGGGACTTCTTCGACGGGTTCGTCGTCTTCAACGTCCTGTACATCGAGCGTGGGTCGATCAGCATGATATCGACCCTGGGTACGGCGGCGAGCAACATCGTTCTGCCGTACAGCACCATGCTGGTGCCGATCCTCATCGGCCTCGTCATGATCGTGCGCCTCTACTTCCGGAGGCCGTTCGAGTATCGCTTCCTCCCGATCCTCGTCTCCTTCCCGGCCCCCGTTTTGTGGTCCCTGCGGGACTTCCAGCTCGCCGACGACTTCTACGTCTTCCTCCCGTACGCGGCCATTGGGTTCGGCGGTTTTCTGCTCGCCGCGATCCGCCGCACCGACACCCCGCGGATCCTCACCGCGGTCCTGGGCGCGATCCTCCTGACGATAGCCCTGACCAACACCTGGGACGAGGTCAGCTCCGCCGCCGCCCGAAAGCTCACGGGCACGACCATCGACCTGCCCGCCCAGAGAGAGGGAGCGCAACAGATACAAGAGAGGTTCGGGGAAGACGTAAGACTCGCCTCCGTAAACTCCCCACAAGTCATGGTACTCCTCCACCGGACCAACCCCAACCCCTACCTCTGGATCACGGCCGGCGTCGATAACCGCATCGACGCCCGCACGCCGGGGGGATTCGAAGGCTGGCTAGAGGATCTGGGGGAGTACGATCCCGACGCGATAAGCTTCTTCGGCGAGGGACAGTCCCTGCTTCCCAGCGCCCACCTGACGGCGGAGCGCCGCCAGGAGTTCGACAGATGGCTAAATCCCCGCTACAGCGCCGAGAAGGTGGGACCCTTCTGGCTCTTCGTCAAGAAAGAGCTCCTGCTGGAAGAAGCCCAACGCAAAGCAGGTACCGATAGCGAGAGCTTCGAGACCTCCGGTACTCTGGAGGGCCAGTAACCACATTAAGACTCTGTTAAGATAATCGGATCGAAAGCCGGAAAAAAGCTGGCGTGACCCTTGAGGTCATGTTAAGCTTTTCGTGCAAAGCAGCGCCGAGGCTGGGGCCGGAGCGCCGCCAAAACCGAGGGGGCACTATCCTACGATCCGGTTGTTGGATAGTTGAGTTGCGCGGCATCACGTGCGGAGGGTGGACTATTGAGCCTTAAGAACCCGAGAGACAGGGTGAATTCCAGGACCGACTACGACGTCAGGAACGTCTTCGGCAGCTTCTCGGATTCCCGTCCGAAGGGTCGCAAGGGCGGCCGGCGCCGGCGTGGGATTATCGGCGTCGTTCTCGTCGTCTGCGCCGTCGTGGCCGTGCTGGTGGCGGCCGACTACTGGGCTAACGCCGGCAGGATCTTTCAGGGCGTCACGGTCGGTAACGTATCCGTCGGCGGCGAGACGTCGGAGGAGGCCCGGGGGATGGTCGAGGAGCGTGCCGCGGACGAGCTAGGGGAGATCCGGTTCACCGGGGGCCCCGAAGAGTTCGCTCTCTCCGCGAGAGACATAAACTTGAACGTCGACGCCGCCGGGACCGTGGAGCGCGCCTACGCCGTCGGGCGCGAGGGCAGCATCCCGAAGCGCATCGGTGAGCGGACGGAGGCGGCCTGGGGCACGGTGGAGACCTCGCCCGTGGTCGATTACGACCGGGAGACGGTACGGTCCCGGATAGAGAACCGGGCCGCGCGGGCGAACGCACAGCCCCGTGACGCCACCGTCAACGTCCGCGGCTCCGAGGCGGAGGTCGTCGAGTCCCGCGAAGGCTACACGCTGGACGTCGCGGACACGGCGGCGAACCTGGACGATGCCCTCGCCAGCATGAGCGGCGAGGTCCGGGTCGCCGGGGAGGCGGTCGAGCCTGCGGTCCTGACCCCCGCGGCCGAGGAAGCCGCCGGGATAGCCGAAGAGGCGATGTCCGCGCCCGTGACCCTGACCGCGGACGGCGAAGAATGGGAGTTCTCGCGCGAGGAGATCGGGCAATCCCTGAGCTTCACGCCGAGAGGCAACGGCGAGCTCCGGGTCGGCCTCGACCGGGAGCAGCTGCGGGAGTCCCTCTCGGACGTGTACGACGACCTCACGGTCGAGCCGGTCGAGGCAGGGTTCGAGATCCGGGGCGACAAGGTGGCGGTCACGAAGAGCCGGACGGGCACGGATATCGAGGAAGAAGAGCTGCTGGACGCCCTCGAGGCCGGGCTCTTCGACGGGAAGCGCGAGTACGAGGTGCCCGTCGTCACCACCGAGCCCGAGCTCACGACCGCCCAGGCCGAGAAGCTCAAGCCGACGGAGCTCATAGGGACGTACCGGACGGACTACACGCTGAGCAGCGACAAGAGCCCGGAGCGGGTGGACAACCTGGACATAGCCTCGAAAGCCATAAGCGGCAAGTTCCTGGCGCCGGGCGAGGTCTTCTCCGTCAACGAGATCCTCTCCCCGCTGGAGTACAACGAGACGAAGGTCATCATCGAGGGCAAGGAGGAGAAGGCCGACGGCGGCGGTCTCTGCCAGGTCTCCTCGACGCTATACAACGCGGTTAACTATGCTGGTCTGGACGTTGTCGAACGCCACCCGCACGACGCGCAGTTGCCCTACATCCGGCCCGGTCTCGACGCCACGGTTTGGTTCGGCTCGCTGGACATGAAGTTCGAGAACACGACGGACGGCTACATATTCCTGCGGGAGTACGTCGCGGACGACGGCTACATCTACGCCGAGGTTTGGGGCAAACCGACCGGTAAGAAGGTGGAGATGGACTCCGAACCTCTCTACTTGGGAGCCGACTACTCCCAGTGGGAGACCTACCAGAAGGTGACCGACGAGGACGGCAAGGTGATCTTCGACGAGGTTCTCCACAAGGACACCTACATGCCCCTGATCGACGAGAAGGGCAAGACCATCGCGCCCAACAACTCCGAGGAGCTGAACATAGCGCCCGTAAATTACTAGAGCAGCCTTCGCCTGCTCTGTGTCGGTCGGCTACAGGCTGCCAAACTGCTCGGTGCGGCCGCGGGACCCGTTGCAGCCCGCAACGCGCAGGCTCTAACGCAACAAATCCTCTTGTTCAGCTGGCTTCGACTCAGGAGGTTCGGAAAGTATCCTCAAGGGTAGACCCGGCGAAGCACCAGGACATAGCGTACCCACACGCGCCTCGGTAGGTCTTCACGCGGTTGGGTTTGCCCCCTCGGTGGGAGCCTGAGGTCGCCCGGCCGGGGGAACCGCGCCGAGCTGTTGTCTGAGGCCCAGCACGTCCGACTGGAACCAGCGCTCTACCACCTTGCCCTCCGCGATGCGGATGATGCTGATGCCGGCCCACGCCACCTGCCTGTTCGTCGGCGGGATGCCCTGGAACTCACCCCGGTGGGCGCCGTGCACCGTGAGACGGACCGAGACCTTGTCTCTCTCGCCGATCAGATCCTCGACGGTGATGCGGAGGTCAGGGAAAGCGACACGAAGCATGGCGATGACCTGCTTGAAGCCCTCGATGCCCGGCGCCTGTCCGGGTATGGGGTTGTGCTCGACGAAGCCGGCGCCGAGAAACTCCCCCGCCCGGTCCAGGTCGCCCGCGTTGATCACCTCCTCAAAGAGACGTCGGATGAGGGCCTTGTTTTCTTCGACTGACACGGAAGACCTCCTTCGCTCGGTCTAGCGGACGACGAATACAGAGCCGACAGGATGATAGCCGGAGGTGTTTGGTACCCACTATGCACCATTACACGTGAGGATGATCTTCCCGCTCACCGCCGACCCGCCCAGCAGCTCGTGAGCGCGAGCCGCCTCCACCAGCGGCAGCCGCGCGGCGATAACGGGTTGAATCTTCTTCCGCGCGAGAAGATCAAAGACCGCCGCTAAATCCTCGCGGTACGAGCCGGGTTGACTCTCGTTCAAGCTACTGGCGGTGTAAAAAGCTGACGCTCGTCGGTCGGGGATGAGCCTTAACAGCGTCACCAGGGCGAAACTCGCCACGACCGTGGTGCACCGGCTCGCCCGCGACAGCCTCGGTCTGGGCGGCCAATAACTCTCGTGCAGGCGCTGAGCCCGGACACCACCCGGTGTCCCATCGACCAGTGGCGCCTGAAGCCGGATCGCGATCAGGAGCGCGTTGCTCACCCAGCTGTTGCGATAGCCAGCGCCCTCTACACGCGAAAACGACGCGAACAATACCGATGTTCCCGTTGCGTACCGAACCTTTCGTCAGCAACCGAGAAGCTGACAGCTCTAATAAAACACTTCGTGCTTCAACTTTACGTAGAGGCGGTAGTAGATCGGCTCGAACCTGTACCACGCGGCTGCTCGCGCCGGTTTAACGGGCAGGTCGAGGCAACCTAGGAAGTCGGCGATCTCTCCTCCGAAGCCGGCTTTGAACCTGTAGATGCCCCACATAGAGTCGTTCTCGTTGAGGTTCTCGGGGCTGGGGACGCCGACCATGTCGTAGTACGTCATGCCGCGCTGTTTGGCCCAGCGCATCACCTCCCACTGCAGGAGGTAGTTGGGCATGAGGTTGCGCTTCTCGTTGTTCGAGCCGCCGTGGATGTACCAGCACTTCTCGCCGAAGGTGTAGACGTAGATGCCCGCGAGCGGTTTACCCTCGTGTACGGCGAAGAACAGGTGCCCCTGGCCGGCGTCGCGCAGCTCCTTCATGTTGTCGTGGAGGTACCTCTGTGACCTTCTTATAGGGTAACCGGCCCGCTCGGCCGTGGCCTCCATCAACCCGTAGAACGTATCCCAGGCCTCCTCGAAGTCCTCGGCTTCTACCACCTCGACACCCTTCCTGGCCGCGAGGCGGGCGTTGTAGCGCGTCTTGCCCTTCATCTCCGCGAGTAGCTCTTCTTCGGACGGGCTCAGGTCCACGAGCATGGTGGCCTTTTGATTGAGGTTGTAGCGGGCCTTGCGGAAGCCGATCTCCTCTAGGAGAGCCTTCGCGTCCTGCTGCTCTTCGAGTACCTCGGGCTCTATCTTGACCGTGTGTGCCCCTTCGCGCCCCGCTACCTCGAGCACACCGCGAAAAAAGGCCCGGACGGCCTCCTCATCGCCCCAGGGCAGCCAGGGACCCTTGGTGCAGTACCACAGAGCGCCGGGGACGAACGGGCCCGTGTCGTAAGCGAGGAACTGCCCGATCCCCATCACCTCGCCGTCCCTCTCGAGCACCAGCCGGATCGGCCTCCAACCCAGGCGCTTCTTGAACTCACCCCACTCGTAGCTCTGCAAGATGTGCCCACCCCCCGGCGAGCCCTCCAGTAGATCGTCCCACCCGGCGCGTGTAGCGTCGCGGCCCCTCTCTCACCGCGTAGGGGGCGGTGGTCTGAGCGGGTCGCAGGCTCACGAGCAGGCTCCTCTGGCAGCCGCGCGGCCGGGAGGAGCTGGTGTCGACCGCGACCGCCGCACCTTAGCCCAGGACGCCGGACTCCCGCTCCGGCGCCGGCAGGGGCTCCTGGTCCCTGAGCACGTCCTCGGGCTTGCCGACGGGCCGCAGGAGACGCGCCTCGCCCTGCCAGAGCAGCACCTCCGCCGGCGTGGGGTGGCTCAAGAAGCCGAGGTTGCTGGCGCTGTAGCCGTACGCGCCGCTGTAGAATACGCCGATTAGGTCTCCGGGCCTCGGGTCCTCCAGGGGGATGTTGGTACCGAACATGTCGAGCGGCGTGCAGCAAGGGCCCGCCAGCGCCACGCCTTCGTCTTCTCCCGTCTCTGCTCCCGCGCGGCTCAGGTTCAGGATGGGATAGGCCTTTCGGAAGACCTGCCCCATGTTCCCCGTCGCGGTCAGATGGTGGTTCATGCCGCCGTCGGTGGTAACGAAGGTCTTGCCCTTCATCTCTTTCACGTCCACCACGCGGGTGACGTAGACGCCCGCGTCTGCCACCAAGTAGCGCCCCAGCTCGAAGACGAACCGGCAGCCGTCGAGGCGCGGGTCGGACCGGTAGGAGGCCAGGAGCTGCCCGTAACCCTCCCCGAACCGTTCCAGGTCGAACTCCTCCATCTTCTCGAAGTACGGGACGCCGAAGCCGCCGCCGAAGTCGACCATCTCCAGCGGCTTCCCGGCCAGGTCGGCGGTTTGCAGCGCGATCTCGAAGATGTTGCGGCAGTGCTCCAGGAGCGCGTCCGCGTCGAAGACCTGGGTCGCCGTGTAGATGTGGATGCCGCGCAGGACGAGTTGGTCCGGGTAGGAGAGCGTCCTGCGGACCGCCTCGGGGAGGTCGGCCTCGTCCAGCCCGAACTGCCCGACCGTCCCACCCATGCGCATCTGGGAGCCCATGAGCTGGGCGGCCGGGTTGATCCTGAGCCCGACGCCTATCTTGCGCTCTTCTCTTTGGGCGATCGCGGCGAGACGGTCGATCTCGTTCAGGGACTCCACGTTTACCGCGAAGATGCCCTCCTCGACGGCCATCCGCAGCTCCTCGTCGGTCTTGGCGGGCCCGGCGAAGACGATGTCCTCAGGGGCGAACCCCGCGGCCCGCACCACCACCAGCTCGCCGGACGAGGCGACCTCGGCCCCGGTGAGCTGCTCGCGCGCGATCAACTGGCACACGGCCAGGTTGGGGTTTGCCTTGACGGAGTACGTGACCTCCACGTCCCCACCCAGGGCGGCCCGGACGCGGCGAACCCTCTCGGAGATCATCTCCCCGTGGTAAAGGTAGAAGGGCGTGCCGTGCTCCTCGGCTATCCGGCCTACGGGTACCTCCGCCGGCGCGAACTCCCCTTCGCGCCAACCGCCGAAGCGGTCGGCCAGGGTTTGAGCCTTATCGATCTGCGTAAGCATTGCTTATCCCCTTCCGGTCGATCTTGCCGGAACCGGTCTTCGGCAGATCGTCCCGGACCAATATCTCCTTCGGCACCATGTACGGCGGCCCGTTCTTTACGGCGTACTCCCGGATATCGTCGATGACGCCCTCGCCGTCGCTCTTGAGCGAGACGACCGCCACGACCTGATGGCCGAGATCCGGGTCCGGTATCCCGAAGGCGCACGCCTCGTGTACGTGCCCCGAGCCTATGAGGAGGTTCTCTACCTCCTCCGGGCTCATCCGGTAGCCCTGCGATTTGATCATGGCATCCTCGCGGCCTATGAAGTAGAGGAAGCCCTCTTCGTCCCGCCGGACGTTGTCCCCGGAGTAGACGACCTTCTCCACGTCCAACAACTCCGGAGGAGCGAGGGGGTTCGAACGATACGCCTTGCGCGTCGCCTCCTCCTTGCCCCAGTAGCCCATCGCGACGGTGGGACCGCGGTGGACCAGCTCGCCGACCTCATCGGGAGCACACTCCTCGCCCTGTTTGTTTATCACCATGATCTCGGTGTCCGGTATCGCCTTGCCGATACACTCGGTGCCGCGGTGTATCTCCTCCGGTGGCAGATATGTCGAGCGGAACGCCTCCGTCAGGCCGTACATCAGGTAGATCTTCGTCCCCGCGGGCTCCAGCAATCGCCGCAGCTCGTCGAGGTTTGCCTGGGGGATGCGGCCGCCGGTGTTGGAGATGTAGCGCAGGTGCGTGAGCGGCTCCTGTGCGATTGACTTCGCGCTCCGGAGCAACAAGGACCACAGCGGCGGCACCCCCACGACGCCCGTGATCTCGTGCCTGCGCAACCCCTTTAGCAGGTCCCCCGGCAGCCTCGAGCGCTGCAGGGCGAGGGTCGCACCGACCCGCAACGAGGTGGTGAACTGGTTGAGCCCGGCGTCGAAGTTAAGCGGGAGCGCCGAGAGTATCCGGTCCTCTTCGGTGTTCTCCAGGTAAGTGGAGACGATCTGGGCGCCAACCACGAGGTTGCGCTGGCTCGTCGAGACACCCTTGGGCATGCCGGTAGAGCCGGAGGTGTAGAGGATCGTTCCGAGGTCCACCTCCGAGACCTGCCTCACCTCCCGGGGAGAGTCCCCGCTCCTCAGCACCTCGTCCAGGTCCGTGAGCTCGCTGGAGACGCCGCCCGAGTCCGGGCGGTCGCCCCTGTAGAACGCCCTCTCGACGGTCTTCGGCTCCAGCTCCGCAAGCTTGTCGGAGTCCCCGATCATCACGCGAATGTCGCAGTCTTCGGTCACGTAGCGGACCTGGGGTGGCTTGAACATCGGGTTGAGGTTCACGAAAGCAGCACCGGCCCGCGAGGCGGCGAGCATCGCCACTATCGCCTCCCAGGACTTCTCCATGTACACGCCGACCCGGTCGCCCTTCTCGACGCCCGAGTCCTGGAGCGCGGCGCAGAGCGCGCCGCTCTGGCGGCTCAGGTCCTCGTAGGTATACTCGGAGCCGCCGTCGACGATAGCCGCCTTGTCGGGGTAGCGCTCGGCGGAGTTGTGGAGTAGATCGTGGAGAGTGAATTCCGGGTACACGCTCACCCCGTCTTGCTGGTCACCAGGTCGGCGATGGTCCTGACGGAGGCGAAGGTCTCCTCGTTTAGCTCCTCATCCTCGACGACGATGTCGAACCTGTCCTCCATGAACATGACCAACTCCACCGTCTGCAACGACGTCAGGACGCCCTTCTCGATGAGCGGCTCGTCCTCGGAGACGTCGCGGTTCCCCGTTACGTTCTCCTGGAGCCACCCGCGTATCTCGGCGACCACGTTCTCGGTGCTAACTGCCATACTGAAAACCTCCCGTAGGATCTAACTTAGCTTAACCCAGAAAGTCGCCTCCCCGTCGCCGATACTATACGACCAGTTGGCGATGTGGCGGGCAACCTTGTGCAGGCCGGGATCTTTGAACTTGACCAGCAGCCTGTTGTTTCTCCCTCTGCGGGGAAAGAAGCCGAAGCGTACCAGGTCGTTCGGCCGGGGCGAGGTAGGCGACTCGAGGTACCGGTACCTCACGAGGGGCACCCCCGCCTTCCTGAAGAAGCGTACCGCCTCCCCGAGCAGCGCCCGCACAACGTCGTGGCGCCCCGGAAGCGCCACGAGGTCTAGTATATAGGCGTCCCGGAAACCCGCCGGACTTTTCACCGTCACCCCGAGCACGGCGTAACCGACGAGTCCTTCTTCATCTCGCACACCGAGGATGGTCACCGGCGTCTGGGGAGAGCCGGGCCCGTAGCGCCAGCGCAAGAACGCCGCGTCCTTCTCCGGCACGCAGGGCACCCGCGAGACTATCTTCTCGAACAGTTCGTCGAATGCCTCGTCGAACCCCTCCAGCACCTCCACCCGGGACCTGTCCCCGAAAGCTCCGCTCAGCGCCTCGTCGACCAGCCGGAGCCCCCCGTTCAAGAGCCTCTTTACGGGCGCGGGGATCGGGGCTCGCGGTCGCTGCGGCGGCGGTATGATGTGCTCGTGGACATCCAGCGGGTCCGCTCCAGGTTGTTCGTCCGCGTACGCGTTCGTGGGCGCGGTCTGCTCTTTTAGTCCCAGGAGCCTCTCTACCGGCGAGGGTAGCGGCGGCGTCGGGAGCCTGGAGACGTTCAGCAGCTTCGCTACGTACTGCATGTGTCCCGCCTCTTCCGCCCCGAGCCGCGTCTCGACCGCGATGACCGACGGCAGCATGTCGACGGCGACGCAGTTCTGGGGGGAGCGGAAGAACTTGCGCATCAACAGGAGGGCCTGGAAGCCGTACTGGGGGAGCACCTGGTAGTCGGCGGGCGTGTGGGCGACTACCCGCTGGCCGTTGATCCGGTAGTACTGGGGCGTGGCCGCCAGGTGGCCGACCACCTCCCCGTATTCGGTGACCATGACCCAGCGTCGCAACTCGCTCCCCAGCGGGTGGCTCTCCAGCCAGCGCCAGATGGAGAAATGCCAGACGACGTCCGAGGACTCGGGCAGGTGCGGGTACACGAGCTTGCGCAGCCGGTCGACACCGCGCTGAAGCTCGGCGCTGTGATCAAACTCCCTGATCGATATCTTCATCGACTGAACGGGAAGCGGTCGTCGGGGCTCTCTCCGGCCAGACCCGGGAACCCTCGGAACCGTGTCACGGGATAGACATCGGGGCGCAGCCGTCCCTCCGATCCCACTCCCTTTCTTCTTCCTTCGTCGTAGCGCAACTCTTCTCTTCTCTCTGCTCCGTAGGATTTACTGCATACTCCGAACCGAGAAACAGAGTGTAAAGGAGCGGCTTCGTAAAGTCCAAACCTGGCGGCCGCGAGCGGGATCGGGAATCCGGAACCGTCCAGGGAAACCGTTCGAGAAGCGCCGCAGGCTTGTCGAACGCAGGATCGGTCCCGGAAGAAGCGAAAACTCTTCATGTTTGTTACGATACTCCGGTTGGAAAAGGCCGCAGGCGCTGGGGTTTTGGCCCCAGGGGGGCGCAAAATCGGTTGCTGAGACGGCCGGCTGGAGCAGAGGGATTGCTCCCGGCGATTGCTCCCTCGTCAAAACTTGACTATCGTCCTGCGAGAAGAAGGGACCAGAGCTAGCCGTGATCAAGCGGTTCAAGGCCTGGCGGTCGTGGCGCCAGGCTGACAACGATGGGGGTTCGTCGGGTACTGGGGACCATTCCCGACGCGTGTTCGCCGAGGCCCGGCGCCGGCGCCGGTCGCTCCGCATGGTCGTGGTTCTGCTGGCCTCCCTGGTGAGCGCCCTGATCGCCCTGGGCTACGTCTCGAGCGGTACGGCGGGCGTAGGAGAGTACCTCTCCGTACTCTCCCGGGACTACTCCTTTTCGGCGTCCCAAGAGGCCGCGACCGGCGAACCGGAGGAGGACTCCGGGAAAGCCTCTGGAGGGCCCATTCCGGAGGAAATCACGGACGACTCGCCGGAGGCGGTCGCCTATCGGCTCGCGGCGGCCGAGATACCGAGCATAGATGCCGAGAGCGTCAAGGGAGTCTACGAGAGCGCGCTCGACCCCTCCTGGGCCTCCGTGCGCGTCGAGGTACCTGAGGACGAGGGGACCTACGTAGTCTTTCTGCAGCGGGAGGACGAATCGTGGAAGGCCCGTAGGTCGATCCGGGCCGACGAACCGGAGAACCCCGAGTACGAGAGAGTCGTGCTGGGCGGGGTGCCGGAAGACCTGATCGAATCCGTCTATCCTCAGAGCCTGGGCGCGGACCCTTCGGGACCCGAGTCTTCGGCGCTCCTGGCAGAGCCCGTGGAGACCGACGCCCTGCCATCGGTCGAGGGGGCCGAGCCGCCGGAGACGGAGACAGTCGCCGACGAGGTGCCCGAAGACGAGCGCGAGCGGGTAGACGAGGGGCTCGAGGATGCGCGACAAGAGATCGAAGACTACGCGGAAGATTACGACGGGACGGCCGGAGTGTACGCGCAAGACATCAAAGGCGGCTACGGCTACGGGGTGAACCCGGATGAGACCTTCTTCGGCGCCTCGGTCATGAAGGTACCGCTGATGGTGACCGTCTTCAAGAAGATAGACGAAGGCGAGGTCTCCCTGAACGACTCCTTCGCGACGAAGTCCGGGGACTGGGCGGGCGGCGCCGGATGGTTGCAGTGGGAGGATGCCGGTACGTCCCACACGGTGGAGGACTACCTGTGGATGATGATGACCCAGTCGGACAACGTTGCGAGCAACGCCCTCTTGCGCCTCGTCGGGGGACCCGGAGAGGTGAACGAGGTAGCCGGGTCTCTCGGAACTCCCAACACGTTCCTCTACCAGAAGATAACCAGCGAGCGCGCGGCCGTCCCGGCCCTCGACAACCGGACCACACCCCGCGACATGGCGACCATCCTCGGAAAAGTCTACACGGGTGAAGCCCTGAGCCCCGATAGCTCCCAGAAGATGATCGAGATCATGTACCAGAACGAGTTGCAGTCGTCGCTTAAAGACGGGCTCCCGGAAGACGTCGAGGCGGCCAAGAAGGGTGGCTGGCTATACAAAGTCTACGACGAGGTCGGGATCGTCTGGCACGAAGACCGCCCCTACGTCGTGGCGATCTTCAGCAAGCACGGCTCGGAGGACGTGGAAGTAGGCAAAGCTCTCCTCAAGGGGATCTCGAAAGGCATCTACAAGGCCCAGGACGGCTAGCACCGAGCCATTATTAGACCCGTCTCCGGAGCAGGGCGACGACGGACTTCAACTCTTCCGCCCCGAGCAAGTAGGCCACCCCCAGGTAAACCGCGAGCGAGGTTCCTCCGATGCCGGTCAGGATGAGCGCCCGGTCCAGGAGCCCGGTACCGCTCCCGAGAAGCGCGACGCCGCCCCAGGCGACGGCGTACATGACGGCACCGGCTATCAGGATCCTGGCCAGGGAACGCAAGAGGCGTCTGCCGTCTATCTGGCCTATCTCCCACCTCATCGCCACGAGGCACAGCAGAGCGAAGACGGCGTTGACCGCCGAGAGCGCCAGCGCCAAACCGACGACACCCACGGCGCTGGAGAGCGCGTAGGCCACGGGCGCGTAGAGCCCGAAGAGGCATATGTTCAGGAGGGCCGGCATCCTCGTGTTCTGCCGCGAGTAGAAACCCCGCACCAGGAGGAAGTACCCCGCGTAGGCGAGGAGACCTATCGAGTAGGCGGCGAGGATACTCGCGACGAGCTCCGTGTCCTGCGGGCCGAATTCCCCGCGTTCGTAGAGTAGACCGACGATGGGGGTTGCGAGGGCGACGAGGCCGACGGAGGACGGGACGATGATAAACGCCATCGTCCTCAAGCCGAAGGAGAGGGTGTCCCGGTAGCCTTCCTCGTCCCCGCTAGAGTGCCTCTCGGAGAGCTCGGGCATGGTGGCGGTCTCGATGGCTACGACGAAGATGCCGTAGGGGAGCGAGAAGATGGTGAAGGCGAAGTAAAGCTGCGGTACGGCGGCGAAGGAGGAACCGAGAAGGGTGCCGCCAACGTACTGGACGCCCAACGACCCGGCCGTAAAAACCAGCACGGGCAAGGCCAGCCTGGCGGCGGGCAGGAGGGCGGGGTGGCCGAAGACGGGGCGCGGCCTGTAGCCCAGGCGCCAGGCGGACGGGACCAGCACGAGCGCAGTCAGCGCGACGCTCAAAGTGGTGGCGGCGAGCAGGTAGAGCGCCGCCTCGGGGTTGTCCGGCGCGAAGAGCGCGTAGCCCAGGAATAGGGCCATGGTGATCAAGTTGTTCAATACCGGCGTAAAGGCCGGCAGGAAGAAGCGCCGGTGGGCGTTGAGGACGCCGGTCAGGACGGAGAGGAGGCCGAAGAAGACTATGTAAACGACGAAGAAGCGGAAGAAGAAGACCGAGAGCTCCGCCGCCCTTTGCGCCTCCTCCGCGGAGAGCTGCGCCCCCTCCTCGGAGAGCCCCGTCGACGGTTGGAAGCGCGTCATGAGGTCCACCAGAGGTTCGGCGAAGACTATGCTGAGGACGGCGACCGTGGCGAGGAGCGGCAGCACGAAGGTGAGGATGGCGTTGGTGAGGTGCCGGGCGTCCTCTTCGCCGTGTTTGGTGATACGCTCGATGAGAAGCGGGACGAAGGCCGAGTAGAGGATGCCGCCCAGGAAGAGCTCGTAGATCAGGTTAGCTATACCGTTGGAGACGCCGTAGGCGTTGGCCACCGCCCCGGTCCCCAACACGGCCGCCATGATCATCGCCCGCAGGTACCCTGTCGCCCGCGAGAGGGCATTCAACGCCGACATCGAGAGCACGGCCCGCAAAATGCCTGTCATAGGAAGAATGGTACCTCAAAGAGCGTCCATTTCCCTCCCGTCTCGCCCGGCATCGCCCCTTGGAGGAGCCGCTCGATCATAAATCGATGAGACACCGATCCTCGCAAGAGGTCTGGACAAGAGCGTTACCAGACGCGCCAGGGGCCGTTCGAAGAGCATGTAGCCCGAGCCGGAGTGACCCTCCGAGACTCCGAAAGCCCAAGGCCCCGGGAAGCAGTGGAGACGGAGCAAGGGGAGAGACAAAAACACCGCTGGGGAATGTTCCTAGCGAGGGTCTCGCCGCCTATCCCTCGTTACCCTCCAGCGCGTGGATCACGGCCTCCACAGGCTCTCTTCCCTGGTAGAAGCCAGCGATGACGGCGTTCTCGTCGACTATGACTACGGCGGCCTCCCGGCCGACCTCTCGCACGCCGAACCTCCGGCTGATGAGGCCGCACCTCGGAGGGCACCTCGCGAGCGGCCTTTTCGTAGGCCTGCCCTATCATCACGCTCGCCGTGAGCCAGTACAGCGGCGGGACGAGGCTGAGGTCCACGACGCTCGCCACCATGACCTCCTCGGACGAGAGGTAGCGTCCCCTCACGGCGCGGTTCACCTGCTCGGCGGCCCACGCCGTGTTCTGCGCGTGGAAGATCAGGACGAGACGCCGCCCGGCGCAAGTCCTGAGGCTGACCTCCCGCCCCGACCCGGCCGCCAGAGCCCTGAAGTACGGCGCCCGCTCCCCGACCTTTAGACCCAGCTCCATCCTCAACGTCCCTCGCTGCCGCTTCTCGATACACCGATCTTTCGTCAATCTTGCCTCGCGTACTTCTTCTTTTTACGACGCCCGCGGGCTTTGGTAGCGAAGTCCACGAGGAGGATGGCGTTGGAGACGACGATGCCGAGGAGGGACGGGAGGCTCAGGGCCGTGTTCGTGAGGAAGAGGGTGCCGAAGGCCCCGGTGATAGATGCGCGTCGACCGGTATCCCCGCTCGGCGATCTCGCCCAACTCCTCCCTTCCCGGCCGCCCGAGTCCCCGCCCCAATACCGTCAACAGCATCAAAACCTCGTCTACGAGCCGCTCCCGGTCCACGCAACTTCTCCTACTTACTCAAGCTACTTACGCAAATCCTACGAAGGTTAACTGGCTTACCCGATATGTCAACGAGAGACCGTGGCGGCCCGAGCTTTCTTGGAGATCCTCTTCAGGCTAGGATATCGGGGCTTTGGGTTGCGAGAAGGAGGGCTGTGACCGGGTGGCGGGCGAGCCCCAGGCTCCGCCGGTTCTGCTGGTGCATGGTGTGTACGCGGGGGCGTCGTCTTACGAGTTTCGGAAGAATTTTTTGGAGTTGGCGGAAGATTTCCGGGTGTACGCTCTGGATCTCCTGGGGTGTGGTCTCTCCGAGAGGCCACGGCGGCGATACGGTCCCGAGGACGTCGCGGCACAAGTCGAGGACTTCGCCCGGGAGGAGATCGGGGCGCAGACGCACCTGATCTCGAGCTCCCTCTCGGCGGCCCTGATCGTACCCTCCGCGGTCCGGAGCCCGCGGCTCTTCAAGAAGCTCATCCTCATCTGCCCGACCGGACTGGGAGGCAGCCTGGACCGGCCCTCCGGACGCCTCGGCGAAGCCATATACAACCTCTTCCGCACGCCCGTCCTCGGCGACTCGCTCTACCACTCCATCGTCTCGCGGCGGGGCATCCGCTACTACCTCGGCAGCATGGCCTACCACGACCCGAAGCTCGTCGAGAACCAACTCGTCGAGGACTACTATTGCATAAGCCACCAGCCGGGGGCCAAGTATTTCCCGGCGGCCTTCGTCTCCGGCAAGCTCAACCTCGGGCTGGAAGACCTCTGGTCGAGGGTGTCGCACAAGAGCTTCATCGCCTGGGGCCAGGAGGCGCGCACGACGCCGGTCTCGCGGACGCAGCAGTTCACCCGAAGAAATCCTCGGGCGGAGCTCAAGGTTTTCCGGGACGCCGCCCTCCTGCCCCACGACGAGCGGGCGGAGACCTTCAACGAGGAGGCGAAGAAGTTCCTTCTCGGCAACGCCAGAGGAAAGACCGCGTCTTAGAGCGTTTTGCAGAAAGGCTGTGCCTTTCTGCAAAGCCATCAGCCATCAGCGTTCAGCTGTCAGCAAAAACAAAAAGCTGAATGCTGATACCTGACTGCTGTCGGCGCGATTTGCGGAAGGGTTGACCCTTCCGCAAATCGCTTTAGGGGCGCGACCCGGCCGGGACCGGAGACAGCGGCTCGCGAGTGATACGCGAGGCCATGAGGGCGGCCAGGATCGCCAGGATGCCCGCTGCCAGGAACGCTGCCGTGTAGTCGCCCAGGGAATCGCGGGCAACGCCGCCGAGGTAGGAGGCCAGGGCCGCGCCGACCTGGTGCGAGAAGAAGACCCACCCGAAGACCGCGCCGACGTTCATCCTGCCGAACCTGTCGGCGACGAGGGCTACGGTCGGCGGGACGGTGGCGATGTAGTCGAGGCCGAAGAAGACGGCAAAGACCGCGAGCCCGGCAAACTCCGTGGCGAACGGCAAGAGGAGGAGCGAGAGGCCGCGCAGGGAGTAGTAGACGGCGAGCAGCTTCCTCGGGTCGTAGCGGTCCGTGAGCCAGCCCGAGGTTATGGTGCCGACGAAGTTCATGGTGCCCATCAGCGCGAGCGCCGAGGCGGCCGTCACCTCGGGGATGCCGTGGTCTGCCGTTCGAGGACGCCCCGCAGATAAAGAAGCTCCCCGAGAGCAGCCAGAACTCCGGGGTTTTGAGAGCCCGCGAGACCGCCCCGCCTCGGACCTCCGCCGGGGTCCCCGCTGCCGTGCCCGGCTCCGGGGCGGGGCTCTCCTCCGCGGCCGTCCCCCGCTCCTCGCTCTCCCCTGCGCCGTAGGGGCGGAGGCCGAGCCGGGTCGATCGTCGCGCATGAAGAGGAGCACGGGGACCAGGATCAGTAACACGGCGGCGGCGAGCAGGACCGTTCCCTCGCGCCAGCCGGCGACGACGACGAGCCACATGAGGGCTGGCACGGAGACGAGCTGGCCGGCCGAGGCGGCGGCCCCGAAGACGCCGAGTACCAGGCCCCGGCGCTCGACGAACCAGCGGTTGGCGACCGTGGCGCCGAGGATGGGTGCGACGACGCCGGTGCCGACGCCGCTCAAGATCCCCCAGAACAGGTTCAGTTGCCAGAGCTCCGTCATCGCGGCGCCGGCGAGGGTGCTGCCGCCGATGACGGCGAGTCCTATTAGCGTCAGCCTCGTCGGACCAAAGCGGTCCATCAGCCATCCGGCGACGGGGCCGGAGAGACCGTAGAGGAGGAGACCGACCGAGACGGCGAAGGATATAGCAGCGCGGCTCCACCCCAGCTCCGTTTCGAGCGGGTTGATCAAGACCGCCGGAGCCGCCCGCACCCCCGCCGAGACCAGGAGCGCGAGGAACACGACCGCGACCACGACCCACCCATAGTAGAGCCGACCGTCGAGCGCCTTTACCAACGACCCTCCTCTCCGAAAGGGATCTCTGTGGTGGCGACAGCCGGCTCTTCGGTCCGCGTCACCAACTCCCCACCGTCCTGCCGAACGCAGCGACCCGCCGGGAGCACGGTAACGACGACTCACTCGCTCTCGTCCCGGAAGGCGTTACGGGTCTGCCTCCCACAAGTTCTACTCCCTTGCCTCGTGAATGCGGTTTCTCCTCGTGCGTCTACGGTTATACCACCAGGCACCGTAACCCCGCCCCTACTCACCATCACCGGTAGATTGGGTACCCTGCCGTCTCTCGCCTGGCAACATCGTTCCCGATCGCTCGGCGAGTTCTGTTAAATGCTCGTAAAACTCTATAAAATCCCCGGCGGCTATGGTAGAGAGAGACGACAAACGGAGTACTTTGGATCGTTCGGGCGGGCTTTTGGGGCGCCGGGACTGGGTTTACTTGCTCGCTCTCCTCGTCCCGCTTTTCGTCTACAACCTATCTTTGAAAGCCTCCAGCGTGGCCTCGATACCCGGGCTCTCTCCGACCTTCGATCTGCTGCGGTCGGATTTGTTCTTCAACCTGGGGTACGCGTTGTTCTGGGTCGGGCTCTTCGCCGCGACACGCGGCGGGGGACCTCTGCGCCGAGTCGTGGTCGTCCTCTTCCACGTCGTGACGATGCTCCTGGTTATAGTGACCACGTTCGCCCACGGTTACTTCCAGCAGACCGGCACCACGCTCGACTACGGCGTCGTCGCCCTGTGGCTACCCAAGATCAGGGAGGTCGTGCCGGTTCTCGCTTCCGGGGCCGAGCCCTGGGTTTGGGCGCTCCTCTTCGCCGCCCTCTTCTACGTGGCCCTGGGTCCTTTGCTCGTGACGCGCGCCGTCGAGCGCTTCGCGCGGCGGCGGGGAGGGCCGGAGAGAGCCCAGACCGGAAGGCCCCAGGTCTCCTTTCTGGCTCCCCTCGGGCTACTGCTCCTGGCGTTCGGTTTCGGCTCGCTCTCGCTGCTGATCGGGGCGCGCTCGACGGACAACCCGGCGGGGGCCAGCGTGTCGTTCGTGAGGGACCCATTCGTCAACCTGGTTCTGACGGGAGCAAAGGTGGCGATCGCCGATGAGGCCGTCCCGGACGCCAGTGATGCCGAACCGGACGTCGAACATCCGGCCGCGAATGCTACACTCGCCGAGACGCCGCAAACCGAGAAGCGCAACGTCGTCCTGATCCAACTAGAGTCGACCCGCGCGCGGTCCGTGACGCCCTACGACGAGGACATCGATACGATGCCCTTTCTGGACGAGCTGGCCAGCTCCCCGGGCAGCCTGCTCGCCGAACGGGCCTACACGACCGTACCGCACACTTCCAAGGCAAGCGTCTCGGTCAACTGCGGTATAGAACCGCACCTCGTCCAGCCAACCACCGAGGCTAATCCCGACGGCATCCCCGTCCCGTGTCTGGCCGGACTCCTCGCGGGGCAGGGCTACCGCACCGCCTTCTTCCAGTCCTCCACCAAAGGTTTCGAGGACTTCGAGGGCCTCGTGAAGAACTTCGGCTACGAGGAGTATTACCCGGTAGAATCAATGGATACGGAGGGCTTCGAGCCAACGAACTACATCGGTTACGAGGACGATGTCATGCTGGAGCCGAGCAAAGATTGGCTCGAAGAGAATGAGGACGAACCTTTCCTGGCCAAATACCTTACGGGCACCGGGCACGACGACTACAAATGTCTCTCCACCCGTTACGGGCAGGAGGACTTCGCGGACGAGGAGCCGCTCAACAGCTACCTCAACTGCCTCCGCTACCAGGATCACTTCGTGAAGAACCTCATCGACCAGTACAAGGAGTTGGGGCTCTACGATAACACCATTTTCGTGATCTACGGCGACCACGGCGAGGCCTTCGGCGAGCACCGCCGGTTCCAGCACGACGACGTCATGTGGGAAGAGGGCCTCAAGGTGCCTTTCTTGATCCACGCCCCCGGCTGGTTCGAGAACGGCGAGGAGCGGGTCGAGGGGCCATCTAACCACACCGACATCCTTCCCACCGTGCTGGAGATGCTCGGCTACGAGATACAGGACGGAGAATACCCGGGCTACTCGCTGCTACGCGATCCGCCGGAGGACCGCACACTCATGTTCAGCTGTTTCCACGACAAAGCGTGCTCGGCCAGCCTGACGGGAACGGAGAAGTACATCTACCACTACGGCAACCAGCCCGACGAGCTCTTCGACATCTCCGAAGACCCCCTCGAGAAGAACAATCTCGCGAACGAACGCAGCAGAGAAGAGCTAGACGAGCGGCGCAGGGAGATACTCCAGTGGCGTTCGAGCGTCAACGCCGCATATTAGTTATTAGTAGTCAGTTTTCAGTTTTCAGCTTTTCTCGGTAGAGGGCCGTGTTCGGTGAAGATCGCGCATCTCTCCGCCAGAACACGCCGTTTCTGGGTCGAGGGCGAGGCTGTTTCTCCGGCCTTACCCCTTGCTGACAGCTGATTGCTGACGGCTGAACGCTCTAATAAAACACGTTGTTCTTCAGCTTGTAGTACAGGCGATAGTACGCCGGCTCGAGCTTGTACCACGCGGCGGCGCGCAGCCGCTCGACCGGCAGGTCGTAACAGCCCGGGGAGTCCGAGATCTCTCCGCCGAAACCCTCCTTGAACTTGTAGACGTTCCACAGGGAGCTGCTCTCGTTTAGCTGCTCCGACTTGGGCACGCCGACCATGTCGTAGTGCGTCATGCCACGCCGCCTGGCCCAGCGCATCACCTCCCATTGTAAAAGGTAGTTGGGCTTGAGATTGCGCTTCTCATCGCTCGAAGCACCGTACATGTACCAGTACTTCTCCCCGAAGGTGAAGACGTACATGCCGGCCAGAGGCGTCCCTTCGTGCTCGGCGAAGAACAGACGTCCCTGGCCCGCGTCGTGCATGCTCTTCATCACGCCGTAGAGGTAATCGCGCGACCTCCTCAAGACGTAGTCTTCTTTGCGCTCCGACGTGGCCTTCATCCATTCGTAGAAGGTCGCCCAGCCTTCTTCGAACTCCGGTTCGACCACCTCTACGCCCTTCCTGTTGGCGAGGCGGACGTTGTAGCGCGTCTTGCCCTTCATCCTCGCGAGCAGCTCCTCTTCCGACAGGCTCAGGTCCACGACCAGGGTGGTCTTCAGGTTCAGGTCGTAGCGAGCCTTGCGGAAGCCGATCCCCTCTAGGAGAGCCTTCGCGTTCTCCTCTCCATCGAAGACTTCGGGCTCTATCTTGACGGTGTGTGCGCCCTCGCGCCGGGCAACTTCCCGTACGCCCTCGAAGAAGGCCTGGACAGCCTCCTCGTCGTCCCAGGGCAGCCAGGGACCCTTGGT
>JAIVIG010000114.1 GCA_020200675.1 Actinomycetota bacterium | reverse complement strand
GGGTGTTCTATGAGCTCTCTCTGCGGGAGATCCGGCAGACCAGCCAGCGCGCCCTGATCGTCGGGGCGGGCGAATCCGGGGTCTCGCTCGCCAGGCAGCTCTGGCGGACGCCGGACGCGGACCTGAAGCCCGCGGGCTTCGTGGACCACACGGACGGGCGCCGGCGCGGCGAGCAGATAGAGGGCATCCCGGTTTTGGGCGGGGTCGAGGACATCGAGCGGCTCGTCGTCGAGGAGGGTGTCGACCAGATCCTCATCGCCCTCCCCGAGGCTTCCTCGGAGGAGATAGACCGCATATGGCGCGAGTGCATAAAGACATCGGCCGAGGTCAAGGTGGTCCCGAAGCTGACCGAGTTTCTGGGACAGGGGGCGCTCCGGCTGCGCGAGCTCCAGATTCAGGACCTCCTGGGCCGCCAGCCCGTCGACATAGATCTGGACCAGTTGACGGAGTTTATAAACGGCAAGCGCGTCCTCGTAACTGGGGCAGGCGGCAGCATCGGGAGCGAGCTTAGCCGCCAGATCTCACGCCTTGGCCCCGCCCGCCTGGTGCTTCACGACCGGGACGAGAGCGCCCTCCACTACCTGAACGAGGAGATCTCGCGCGGGGGCTTCGCGAACGCCGAGCTTGCGGTGGGGGACGTGACGAACTCGGAGAAGGTGCGCGTCCTCTTCGCCCGTCTCCGACCCCAGCTGGTCTTCCACGCCGCCGCTTATAAGCACGTCCCCCTTATGGAGCTGCACGCCTCCGAGGCCGTCGTGAACAACGTCGGCGGAACCCTGAGCGTGACGCGCGCCGCCGGGGAGTTTGGGGCGGAGAAGTTCATCAACGTCTCCACCGACAAGGCCGTGCATCCGGTGAAGAGGCCGGCGGCCCGGTCACGGTCACCCACCCGGAGATGTCGCGCTATTTCATGATCATCTCGGAGGCCGTCTCCCTGATACTCCAGGCCGGCGCGATGGCCGAGTCTTACGGCATCTACGTGCTCGAGATGGGGCGTCCCGTGAAGATAGTAGACCTGGCGAGGAAGATGGTCGAGGTGACCGGCGCCAGGGGCGTGAGGATAAATTACGTCGGCCTCAGACCCGGCGAGAAGCTGCACGAAACCCTCTCCGAAGAGTCCGAGCACCGCGCCGCGACCGACCATCACATGATCTTCCGCCTCGTCCCCAAGCACCCGCCCTCTTCCGACCTCCTCGAAGCCGCCGAAGAGATGGCCTTCTTCGCCCTCTCGGGCGACGACGAGAAGACCCTCGAGCTCCTCCGTCGTGCCGTCCCAAACTACCCCATCGTCGAGAGCGGCGCCCTGCCCGAAGCGCCCTGACGCTTCCTCTGAAACAGGACCGCTCCGTTGGACGTACTGCCTGCATAGGAAACCAGAGGAATCGCAGAAGGGATAGTCCGAACCGGCGAGGAGCGCCCGTTTGACTCCGAACGCTAAGCCGTGCGTCGGGTGGCCCTGCGGCCCTTTATGCCGAGGTACGTGAGGTAGCCGCCGATGGCGAGCGAGATAGGGATGATCGGCAGGTGTATGAGGGCCAGGTACGTGGATCCCTGCAAATCATTAACGTACCAGGTGAAGACGCGGGGTATCCAGAGAGCGAGCATCACGATGCCGATCGCCAGAAGGATATTCGACGTGCGCCTCGTCAACTTCATCGTCCTTTGAGTGTACCAGAGGTCACGCCTGACACTAGCAACACAAAGCAGCAACGGATATACTTTCTCTAGAGATTACGTGGAGATCGTAACCGCAAGTACCTTGTTGGACTACTCTTACGGAGGGCGACTAATTGTGGTGGAGCTAAAGAAGCGCACGCTTGACGAGGTCAAGGCGCTGAGTAGGGACGAGGCCGTCGAGATCATGCGGCAGGCCGGCATCGTAGGAGCGGGGGGCGGCGGTTTCCCGACGTACTTCAAGTGGAAGAACCCGCAGCCACGCCTGATCGTGAACTGCACAGAGTCCGAGCCGGGTTACTGGACGGACAAGCTGGTTCACCGGGAGTACTTCGATGAGTTCCTCACGCTCTTCGAGGCGATGAAGGAAGTCTTCGGATTAGAGCAGGTCATCATGGGCGTCCACTTCAAGGACGAGGAGTGGTTCTCCCGTTACAAGGAGAACACGGACGGGCTCTACGAGATCAGCCTGGTCCCGGACAAGTACGCCCTTGGCGAGGAGAAGACCCTCATCAAGAACATCTTCAACGAGGATAAGGAGAAGTGGGTGCCGCGCCGGGTGGACCTGCCCGACGGCAACAAGCGTCCGGGGCTCCCGCTCGACGCCGGGCACATAGTCCAGAACTCCGAGTCGCTCCTGAACATCTACAACGCGTTCTTCCTCGGCAAGCCCGTCACCACCAAGTTCTTAAACGTCTTCGGACCGGAGCTTCCGCTGAAGTGCTTCGAGGCGCCGCTCGGCGCGTCGGCGACCGAGTTGCTGAAGCTCGCCGGCATGGACGTCGATGCCGGGACGGGCCAGTATTCCGTGATCGACGGCGGCCCGTACCTGAACGAGATGGGCATCGAGTCTCTGGGCGAGGGCGACGCCTACGTGCGCCGCACCACCAACGGCTTCCTCGTCATCCCGAAGGGCGTGGCGAGCAAGGAGTACGCCGACATAAAGACCAAGCTCCCCGAGGAGAGCTTCGTGTCGCTGGTTGATAGGGTCTCGGGCGTGCATCTGCCGCTCGGCGGCCGTTTCCTCAAGCCGGCCACGCCGCTCATCTCCGAGGGCGACGAGGTCGAGTACGAGCAGAAGATCGGCGAACCGGTCGACGAAGGGTTCTCCATAGGCGTCTGGTCGAGCATGGAGGGCACGGTCTCCTCGATCGAGGACGATCTCGTCGCCATCGCCGGCGGCGCCGTGCCCCACGAGGAGGCGCGAGCCGAGACCGAGGCCGAAGCGGCCAGGTAGTTATCAGGAAATAGTTTTCAGTTGTCAGTGGAGGGGCTGGGGCATCTTGCCCTGGCCCCTTTTGCCGCCCTGTCGCGCCGAAAGAGGTTCGGTGCCTGGGCTGGGCGCAGGCTACTTGAGCCGCTCCGCCACTTTCCAGAGCTCCCGGTCTTCCGGGTCACCGTCGAACGGGGTGATGGTATAGCCGCCGTAGCGATCTACGAGATTCGGGTGGTCGTCCACGGCGTAGTCCACGGTTACCGGCGGCGGCGCGAACTTCGAGTAGCATCCGAAGACGAGGTCCTCGACCCCGAGGAGCTCCGCGGCGGAGGACGCGTAGCCGGTCCCCGCGCTCGACCAGAGGTAAACGTCGTGGCCCGCGCCGGCGAGCTCGGCAAAGACCTCGCGCGCGTGCGGACGTGGGGTACCTCCGCAGACCAGGGTGCCTTGCACATCGAAGAAGACGTTCATTCGCCAGGAGAGGGTCGGGCTACGAGACCCGTTATTCTCCCTCGTCCTTTCGGGGAAGGAGGTTCTGGGCCTGCTGGGAGAGGCGGGCGCGCAGATCCTCGAAGGTGACGCCTCTGAGCGAGGGTAACTCGAAGTCTCTGAGCATCCGGGTCAGGACCCCACCGCCGCCGAGCTCTATCCACTCCTCCACCCGCATGCGGGCTAGGGTCTCGACGACCTTGACCCATCGGACCGGCGCGACCATCTGGCTCTCCAGGGCTTCTTTGACGGCGTCCCCCGTTTCGAGGACGCTACCGTCGACGGCGCTCACGACGGGAACCTCGGGCCTGTGGAACTCGACCGATTCCAGGACGCCGCGCATCTTTTCGCTGGCGACGGCCACGTACGGTGAGTGGGCCGCGAACGAGACGTTCAGGCGGATGGCGCGGCCCCGGACCTTGGAGACCGCCTCCCCAAGAGCGTCCCTCAGCCCCGAGATGACGGTCTGGCGGGGTGAGTTGTAGTTGGCGATTACCGAGCCCTCCGACTCGTCGAGGACCTTCTCTACTTCCGCGGGGTCCGCCTTGAGGATGGCGACCATGCCGCCCGGCACGTCCTCGGCTGCCTCGGCGAGAAAGCGGTCGCGCTGGGCGACGAGCCAGAGCCCCGTCTCGAGGTCGAAGCATCCGGCGGCGTAAGCCGCGCCGTACTCGCCCAGGGAGTGTCCGGCCACGACGTCCGGGTGGAGATCCAACACGCGACTCTCGTCGGCGTCTTGCGCCGCGCGCGCGAAGACCTTGACCTGCTCCGGTACGCGCTCGCCTACGACACGCCGGATCGTCGTTAACAGCTGCCCCTCGGGCTCGACTACCTTGCCGCCCTGCCCCGGAAAAACGAAAGCCCTCATACCTTTGCGCCCATCCCTACGAAACCCTACCTAACCATTCCTTCGCTCCCCGTTCCGGGGGGCAAGACAGATTTTTACCACAATTTCGTTGTATGTAGAAGCGCCTACCCATGGGCTTTGCTAACGTCGATGCCGCATATCCCCGGCAACCTTTCGCGTCCGCTCGTACCCGTTCCGGCCAGAATCGCCGAGAGCGTGTCAGCCGGGGTCATCTCTCCAGTTCCAGAAATAAGTTCTCCGGCAGGCGGCGGGCTCTTATCCTGGAGGCTGCGGGGCCAGCACGCGCAGCGCCCTGGGGAGCACCCTGGCGCGGAAGTCGCGGGTGGGGGAGAGCATCTCGCCGTCCACGTGCGCCGGAACTGGCTTCTTCAGGGACACCTCGACCTCTGCCGCCCGGGCGAAGTGTATCTTCGGGTGCGCGAGGTGCGTGCCCCTGAGCACGGACGGTATGAGGCGCAGTATCTCCGCCCTGCTAACCTCCTCGCTCCACACGACGTCGAACGCGCCGTCCTCGAGATCCGACTCGGGCGCCAGCCTGAAACGCGCTCCGTAGGTCGTCCCGAGCGCCACCGCGACGAGGAGGGTCTCGGCCGGTATCTCCTCACCGCCGAGCTTTAGACGCGCCTCGCGGCACTCGAATCCCCACAGCAGTCGGCCGACCGACCACAGGTACCCCCCGAATCCCCCGAGCCACGCCGGCGCCTTCGCGACCCCGGCGGCGACCTCGGCGTCGAACCCGATCCCAAGCCCGTTGTTGAACCGGACTCCGTTGACCTCGCCCACGTCCACGCTCCGGACCATGCCACCGACGACGACTTCCAACGCCCGTCCGAGCTCCGTCCCGACCCCGAGCGCCTTCACGTAGTCGTTGCCGCTGCCCACCGGCAGGATTCCCATCACCCGCCCGGTTCGCACGCATGCGGCCGCCACCTCGTGTACCGTTCCGTCTCCCCCTACCGCCACGATCAGCGCCCCGTCCGGCAACCCCGCAACGATCTTCCCCGCGTGCCCCGTCCCCCGCGTCTCGTGCCACTCGACCCCGATCCCGCGCCTCTCCAGGTACGCGGAGATCTCCCCACGACGCGCCGCCGCACGACCCCTGCCGGCGGCCGGATTCAACACGAGGTGCGCTACGCGCCGCTCAACTTCCATACCGTCGAGAATACCAGCCTCGAAAGAGGGCCGCCCGGCCGCACGCACTGGTTTATCTCAATCTCGACTACAACTTTATACTCGTCGAACCCGAGGCCTCGGCTCGACTTGGGACGATGTCCCTCGTTCCTCGGAAGAAGTCGTACGACCACAACATCTCGTCCCAAGGCCAGAGAAGGGCTATACCGGTAGTTTGTTGACAGGGGGTGCCGCCTGTGCTTCGATGCGAGGCGAGGAGGTGCCGCTATGACCAAACGACTGCCCGCAACTCCCGCCCCTGGACCGCTGGAGGACTACGCCGCCCG
>JAIVIG010000113.1 GCA_020200675.1 Actinomycetota bacterium | reverse complement strand
ACTTAGAGGAGTTGGAGAAGGATCGGGACGCCTTGCTCGAATCCCTGGCCGCGATGGTACCGGCCAGTTTGAAGACCCTTTCAGGACTGGAACGCAACAAGGTCTACCGGATGCTGCGCCTCATCGTCACGCCCGCCTCCGAAGGGTACGAAGTCAGCGGGACTTTTTGTACTACTGGACCATGTTCTCCTTTATGACCCGATGAAAAGTCGTCCCGTCGAAGTAGCCCTCTCGCGCGAGGAAGACGAAGTTGTTCACCGTCACCGGGGCCTGTTCGGGAAAGAGCCTTATCCGGATAGGACCTCTCTCCGTGCGAAAGGTCGCGTAGTAGTCTCTGTCCGAGGCGATGATTATCTCGGGCGGGCTGTCGTAGCTTCTACTCTGGGCCATGATTTCCTCCTGGTCTTTTCCGGTTCCCATGCTAACCGATAAGATGACAAACGGTTTGTAAGCTACCCTACTCCGGCGGTCCTACCGGTTCGCTTCAGTGCTTGCCTCCAGGGAACGGATCCGGTTGATCGCCGCCGCCACCTCCTGTGGCCGGGGCAGGCTCAGCTCCCCGGGATGGCCTCGAAAGTTGCCAAGGGAGTCGAGGCCGTCGTTCCTTACCGAGTCGAGCGCCCCGTACACGACCTCCCGGACGCCGCGGCTGGCGTCCCCGGCGGCGAACTCGCCGATGATGCGGGCTGTGGCTTCGGTCTGGCCGGCTTCGGCGAGTTGCTCCAGATACGAGAGGTCCACGCGCTCCCGGCCGAGCTCGATGGTGTTGGGGCCTTTCCCACGCGCCGTCTCGCGTTTGCCCCGACGGAGGTCTATAGAGGCGGCCCGGACCCGGCGTCCTTTCGGGGGGCGCGCCTCGCCTGTTCCGAGTGGTACGCGGATCGGGAACCGCTCGCGGACTTCTTTGGCCCGGTTGGTAGCGTCGCCTGGTTCGTAGTCCTCCATCAGGATCACGCGGTCCGCTACGTCCAGGTAGTCGCCGACGCCGCCGACGACCACGATCGTGGAGACGCCCAGAGACTCGTAGAGCGGGCGGACGAGGTCTATGAACGGCGAGATCGGCTCCCTGCGTACGAGCTCGCGCATCCTCTCGTCCCGGATCATGAAGTTCGTGGCGCTCGTGTCCTCATCGACGAGCAGGAGCGACGTCCCGATCTCCAGGGCCTCCGCGATGTTCGCCGCCTGGGAGGTCGAACCGGAGGCGTTCGGCGTCGAGAAGTCCTGTGTGGAACGGCCGCCGGGGAGGTCCCCGATCATGCCGGAGATGTCCACACCCGCCACGCTCCGACCGTCCTCCGCCCTTATCTTCACCGCGTCCGCCCGCGACACCACGAGCTCCCGCCCATCACCGGGCACGTGGTCGTAGACGCCCCAGGAAAGCGCCGAGAGCAGCGTTGACTTCCCGTGGAACCCACCCCCGGCCACAAGCGTAACCCCCTCCGGTACGCCCATACCGGAGACGGAACCCCCGTTGGGCAACTCCACGGTGACGCGAAACTCCTCCGGGCTTCGGAACGGGATGGCCCCGTCGCGCAGCGGCCGGTCGCTTGCCCCGCTCTCCCGCGGAAGCACCGCCCCCTCCGCCACGAACGCGACGAGCCCAAGCTCCGGCAGCCGGTTGCGCAGGTAGTCCGCGTCCTCGACGGTCTCCACGTGGGCCAGGGCAGCCTCCGCGTCCACCCCCGCCGGCGTGAGGGCTTCGCGCACTACCCGCGGCAGCTCCTCGAGGAGCATCGTCCGGGCCGCCCGAGCATCGACCGTGCGGCCCCTGGCCGGCAGTCCGATAGCCATGCGAGCCTCCACGAACCCCGGCTCCACGACTATGGAAGTGCGCGGCAGGACGACCTGCGAGGTACGCTGTATCTCGATCCGTCCGCTCCCGCCGGAGCCACGGTTACCCTTCACGGCGCGACGTAGCGCCCTCTCGACCGAGCGTGTCAGAAAGTCCTCGAAGGCCATCCGGCGCACAGGGTTTTCGAAGAGCGAGGGATCGAAGCGGTTCTCGGTAGTGCGGACGCGTATCAGGGAAGGCGGGGCGAAGGGATCACGTTGCACCCTGTCGATAAAAAGGGTGAAGTCCTCGATGTCGTAGGAGCCTTGCAGATCCTTGTAGGCGCCGTAGCCCTTGCGGTCTATGCGGTCGAGTGTGGATTTGAGGCGTTGCATCTGTCTTTCTAGCGGAAGACGTCTCTACGATGAGCAACGTTCAGGACTTCCACTATACGCTGCTCATCATCTATACCGTAGACGATTCGGTAATCTCCTACTCGGATGCGCCATTCCTCCCGGCCTTTGAGCTTCACGTAGCCCGGAGGGCGAGGCTCGTCGGCGAGCGCCAGGATCGCGCTATCCAGTAGATCGTAGACCTCGGCGGGCAACCTCTCCATGCGCTTGTTGACGCTCCGAGGTATGAAGAGACTGTAGCTCACCGTTTGGCAGTCCGCCTCCTTGCTATCTCCTCCCGGGCTTGCTCGTAAGGGATAAACTCGTCCTCGCCACATGCAACAGCGGCTCGCACCTTATCGGCCGCCCGAGCGTCTTCGATGTCTTCGAGCTTCTCCACCATTCGCTCGTACTCCTCTATCGGCAAGATGACGCTCACGCGCTTACCGTCCTCGTCCACGATGTAGCGGGTTTCCATCAGTTCGCCTCCTTGAGCGTGTAGAGCGGCTTGTCCGAGCGTCCGCTCTTCTGGATCTCTATCTTCCCTTCGGCTTCGAGCTCGTCGAGTGCGTGCCGGATCTCGCGCTTGTCTTCGCCCAGAAGCCGGTGCCAGTCGGTCGTGGAGTAGAGGACACCGTTGGGGATGGCGTCCAGGACCTTGAGGATCCTGGCCTTCGTCTCGTCCACTAGTCGAGGCCCAGCCTGGCAAATGCGTCGTGCAGGGTGGGGCGTGCCGCCTGGCGCGCCTTCTCGGCGCCGGCTTCGAGGATGCCGTCGAGCTCGCGCGGGTCGTCCAGCAGCTCCAGGGTCCGCTCCCGGATGGGGGCGAGGCTCTCCACGACGACCTCGGCGAGGTCCTTTTTGAAGTCCCCGTATCCCCTGCCCCGGTACTGTTCTTCGATCTCCGGGACGGAGCGGCCCGTCAGCCCGGCGTAGATGCCGAGCAGGTTCGTTACGGCGGGTTTATCGGGGGAGGCCACGACCTCGGAGCCGGAGTCCGTTTTCGCGCGGCGGATCTTGCGCCGGATATCGTCCGGCTCGTCGAGGAGCGCGATGTAGCCCGCCGGCGTAGGCGCGCTCTTGCTCATCTTCGCCGTCGGATCGTCGAGCGCCATTACCCTCGCCCCGGTCTCCAAAATCATGGGCTCCGGCACGACAAACGTATCGCCGTAGAGACCGTTGAAGCGCCGGGCGAGCGTCCGCGTGAGCTCCAGGTGCTGGCGCTGGTCCTCGCCGACTGGTACCAGGTGCGCGTTGTAGAGGAGGATGTCGGCAGCCTGGAGCACGGGGTAGTCGTAGAGCCCGACGCTCGCGCTCTCGGTGCCTCCTCTTTGGGACTTGTCCTTGAACTGCGTCATGCGCGAGAGCTCGCCGACCCTCGCTATGCAGTTGAGTAGCCAGCCGAGCTCGGTATGCCCCGAGACCCGGCTCTGCCGGAAGATCACCGATCTCTCGGGGTCGAGGCCGATCGCGATGAAGATCGCCGCCATCTCCCGCACGTTGGCCCGCAAGACCTTCGGGTCCTGCGGTACCGTGATGGCGTGCAGGTCCACGATGCAGAAGTAGCTCTCGTACTGCTCCTGCACCGCTACCCAGTTCTTCAACGCCCCCAGATACGTCCCGAGGTGAGACGTGCCGCTAGGCTGTATACCGCTAAATACTCGTTGCTTGTTCTGCATAAACCCTATTCTAACGGACCAACCGGGGGTTGCCGAAGCGCGATGCGTGATCACCGGTTATGCTTCGGACCGACCGTGGAGAGGAGGAGCATGAGGTTCGAAGAGGGTTCCCGCACGAGCGAGGCCGAGCACGCCGATGCCTGATCTCGTTCTCGGCCCGTTGTTGCGCTACGCCAGCGAGACTGATGCGACCGTCTGGGTCGAGACGGATGCCGCCTGCGAGGTGGAGGTTCTGGGGCGCCGCTCGCGCACCTTCCGCGTCGAGGGCCACCACTACGCCCTGGTACACGTCTCGGAGCTGGAGCCGGGCGGCGCGTACGAGTACGAGGTCCTTCTGGATGGCGAGAAGCGGTGGCCGGAAGCGGGTTCGGATTTCCCGCCGAGCGTGATCCGCACCTTCGGCCCAGGAGAGCCCCTGAAGCTCGTCTTCGGCTCGTGCCGGATCTCCGCCCCGCACGAGCCTCCGTACGCTTTAAGCAGCGAGAAGGACGAGCGCGGCCTCGGCGTGGACGCTCTGTACGCTCTGGCGATGCGGTTACGCGAGGAGAACGTGGAGGACTTGCCGCACGCGCTGGTGCTTCTGGGAGACCAGATCTACGCCCACAAGCCTCCCTTCGACACGCTCGATTTCATCCGCTCGCGCCGCGACACCGGCGAACCACCCGGGGAAGTGGTGGCGGACTTCGAGGAGTACGCCCGTATATACAGGGACTCTTGGACGGACCCGACCATCCGCTGGCTCCTCTCCACCGTGCCCTCGGCTATGATCTTCGACGACCATGAGGTCTCCGACGACTGGAACATCTCCGAGGTCTGGGTGGAGGAGATGCGCGAGAAGCCGATCAAAGCAGCCGAAGACGCAAGCCCCCTCCTCCGCCAGTTTGCCTACGAGACGCACCGGGAGGCAGCGGGAGTTCGCTGGAGCTTCCACCGGGACTTCGGCGGCACGCGGCTGCTGATGATGGACTCGCGTGGCGGGCGGGTGCTCGAGAGAGACCACCGCTCGATGGTCGACGCCGAAGAGTGGGACTGGATAGAGGAGCACGCGACCGGAGGCTTCGACCACCTCCTATTCGGCACCTCGCTCCCGGTCCTGCTCGGACCCGGCATGCACCACCTGCAAGCCTGGAACGAGGCTATCTGTTCGGGCGTGTGGGGAGAGCAGCTGGAGGGGTGGGGAGAAGGCATCCGCCGCTCCCAGGACCTGGACCACTGGAGCTCGTTCCACGAGTCGTTCACCGCGCTGATCGACTTGATCCGCAGAGTAGGAGCCGGCGAGAAGGGCAAACCTCCGGCCTCCATAATCTGCCTCTCAGGCGACGTGCACCACGGCTACCTGGCCGGGGCAAAGTTCCGCGACAGAAACGTAGAGAGCACACTCTACCAGGCGGTCTGCTCGCCCCTGCGCAACTCTCTCCCCGGGAAGAAGTCGCGCCTCCAGAGCGCCGGCTGGACGAAGCCGGGCGAACTCGCGGGACGCTTCCTGGCGCGACTGGCGGGTATCGGTGAAGAGAAGCTAAACTGGCGCCTGACCCACGACGAGCTCTGGTTCGAGAACCAGATCGCCACCCTGAAGCTTGATGGCCGGCAGGCCAGACTGACCTTCGAGAAAGCCGTCCTGGATACTTCCGGAGAGCCAAACCTGCAAAAGCTATACGAGCAAGACCTCGCGTAAATAGCAGTCAGCTATCAGCTCTCAGCATTTAGCTCCTCGGACACGCTTCTCATCGTCTGCGTAAGTCCTAGATAGATCAGAAACTCGCAGACACCGGTTGGGAGACCGACGGCAGCTTCTCAGAGCACCTGTCTATCGGAAATTCGGGTGACCTGTGCGTACTGGTACACCGCTCCACCTGGGAGACCGCCGAACCCGCCTACGAACTCTACGACGTGGGGCGACACGTCTCCTACTGGGTGCACGAGATTCCGACGCCCGAGCGGGCCACCGAACTGTTGGAGGAGCACGGGGAGCCCCCCGAGGAGACAGAGTAAACCCAGCGGTTTCGAGCCAGGAGCGCTCCCTACCCTAGACAGCTCGGCAGGCGTTATCTCGCCAAGAACTCTGACGCCGCTTCAGGCGGGAGCGGCTTTGCGAAGTAGAAGCCCTGACCCCGGTCACAACCCATCTCCTTGAGCTGCTCTGCCTGTTCCTTGCTCTCCACCCCTTCTGC